>DASTCX010000016.1 GCA_035710745.1 Candidatus Eremiobacteraceae bacterium
GGCGTGGCGCCGCGACTACAACGAGACCCGGCCGCACGCGTCGCTCGGGGACCGGACCCCCGACGAATTCGCCCTCGCGGCGATCACCTCAAAGCGTCCAGTTTGCCCATCATGATTGGGATACGCGCGGGGGCCAGGTCAAATCCGTTAGCAAACGTCCAAGGTGTCGAACATAAGCTGGAGAAAAAACTCAGCATTGCCTTGTCGCGTAAGGCGTTGCAGATATGCGGGCGAATAGCTCAGTTGGTAGAGCACCTCCCTTACAAGGAGGGGGTCACAGGTTCGAGCCCTGTTTCGCCCAAATTTCAGTCTTTGGTTTGACCGCTTAGTTACGGCGTGAACGAATAGAACAGTCCCTGATTGTACAGGCCGCCTCCAGCCGTCACACCATAGAGATTCGTGCCCATGGGTAACAAGCCGACGGGCGCGTTGCCGCCCCTCCCGCCAGCGAACTTGTGAAGCGTGGTCGCTCCACCGCCCGGGTTGACACTGAACAGCGTACCCTCGCCGAGGCAGGGGGGCGTCGATCCGCCGACGCTCGTACCGTAAAGCGTACCGTTGAGGTTGACGAGGCCCGCCCACGGTTCACAGCCTTTCGCCGCCGTGCCGCCGAAGCTGTAGAGCACTGTCTCCGGGCCGGTCAGGCCGCTCGAAAAGATTGTACCGACGCCTTTTGCGCCGCCCTGAAGCGTCGTTCCATACAACGTGTCGTTGAGGGCGATGAGCGCGCCGAAATATGGTATTCTGCCGTCCGTGCCTTTTCCAAAACTATGTACGATTCTCACGTTTCCGGCAGTGCTGACCCGGAAGATCGTTCCCCCGCCGAACTTGCCGCCGCCAAGCGTCGTGCCGTAGAGCGCCCCGTTGACGACGATCAGCGTCGACATCGGCTGCTCGCCATCGGTCGCGGTGAGGCTAAACGAGTGGATCACGTTTTCAACTCCGCCCGTCGTTATGCTGAACACCGTGCCCACGTCATTGGCACCACCGCCTGACGTCGTGCCGTAGAGCTTTCCGTTGAGCCCGACCAGACCACCGTACGGCTGGCTGCCGTCGTTCGGCCCGCCTTGAAAGCGGTAGAGAACATTGAAGTTCCCGTTGCCGGGATCGATGGTGAACACTTCCCCGAGGCTGCTTGGACCACCACCGGAGATGGTCGTGCCGAAGAACAGGCCCCCGACGTTATACAGCGGTCCGACCGGCTCAGCCCCATCGGTCACCGCAAATGTGTGGAGGATCTTCTCTTTGCCCGCCGGCGTGACGCTGAAAACGATGCCCTCGTTATTCGCGCCGCCGTTTGTCGTCGTTCCATACAACACCCCGTTGAACGATACGAGGAACGTCGGCTGGCTGCCATCGCCGGCGTTCTTCCCGAACGGGTAAAGCGTACTGAAAACGCCGGCGTCCGGCGCCGCCACTGTCTCACGCGAGAAAGCCGTGGAGATCGGCGGCAACGCCGTTGAGCCTGAATGTTGCGAACACGCCGGTAGCGCCAAGCAACACAAAACGGCGAAGTGGCGAAGTCGCGATCGCATATGAAACCTCCCAAGGACGTGACTGCACGTCACTCGAGGCGTGCGTTCGCGAGCCGAAATCGTATCTCCTCAGGTGCGCGCCGCTACGAGGATCAACTCAGCGACTTCCTTCGGATGCGACACCAGCGAGGCGTGGCTAGAGGCAAGCGAAACGGTAGTCGCCTTTGCGCGCGACGCCATCATGCGCTCGGTATCGGGCGGAATCATCAGGTCGTTCTCGGAGACCTGATACCAAGACTTGATCGACTTCCACGCGGGCGCTCCCATCTTGTCGCCGAAGATCGCGCCGCTGACCGGTCGTTGCACGGACGCGAGGACAGCAGCTTCCGCTGCTGGCAAGTCGCCCGCGAAGCACGCCGGAAACTCTTTACGGTCGACGTATAGCAAGCCGCCCGGCCCCGGACCAATGAATTTTGCCCCGGCACCGGGCGGAAACCCGCCGAGCGCCTCACCCTCGTCGGGGGCAAACGCGGCGATGAAGACGAGCCCCTTCACGTTGCGCGCCCCGTAGGCTGCGGACGTCACGACGGCTCCGCCGTAGGAATGACCGGCAACGAGGGTCGGCCCCGGCATCGCATCGATCGTGGCACGCGTGTTCGCGGCGTCGGCAGCGAGGCTAGCCATCTGGTTCTGAACCGCAACGACGTTGTGGCCAGCTGCCTGAAGAATCGGCACGACCTTCGACCAACCCGAACCGTCCGACCATGCCCCGTGGACTAAGACGATGTTGATGCCGCCATCAGAAGACATTCGCAAGTACTCCTTTGCCGCCAGCGAGGAACGATGCGTCGGCAAATCGCGGCGCCTCGGAAAATGTGGTTACTAGCAGCTCACAGCTAAAGCCCTTGTTACAACCGCCGTTCGTCGAGCGGCGACCCTTAGGGTGCCACGCATAAAGAGAAGAAGCGGCCGGTCGTAGACCTGCCGCTTCGTCCGAACGAGGCTTCGTGCTAGTAGATGGCCGTCGCGAAGAAGTTGTTGTCTTTCCAGTATCCGTACGCGACGATCGCCCGGCCGACGGCCACCTTGCCGGTCTGTTTCGCGTCCAGCGCCGGCTGGTCATCGATCGTGACGTTGCCGGTGGCCTGTTGGACGGTCACCAGGTGCCCTTTCACTACAGTGATGGTTCCTGTTACCGTACCGTGCTGAAGAACTTCGGTACAATTGCCGCTCGGAACCCACTGGTCGTTGACCCAGCTTCCGCAAGAGGTGTCGACATACGGAGGAGGATCGGCGAGCGCCGGAGCCATTCCGATCGCGGCGGCTATCGCCAGAGCAGAGATGAATTTCACTAAGACCACTCCCTTCTGCTAGGCGATTTTACCCCGTTTTCCTTGATTTAGGCGCCTCTATTCCATGAGCTTCATCGTGAAATACGTCCACTCGAGCGCGGACGTGTGTGCGCGCTCGTCGAGGTTCGCACCCGCGCCGTGGCCGCCTTCGGTCACCTCGTAGAACAAGTACGGCACGTCCATCGCTGCGAGCTTCGCCGCGAACTTGCGCGCGTGTTGCGGGCCGACACGATCGTCCTTGGTCGTCGTCCAGATGAACGGCTCAGGATACGCGACGCCCCCGCGCAAATTGTTGTAGGGCGATATCTTCGCGAGGAACGCACGTTCCTCGGGGACCGAAACACTGCCGTACTCGCCCACCCACGACGCGCCCGCTTGGACCTGCTCGTAACGCAGCATGTCGAGCAGCGGCACCTGTATGTCGACCGCATTCCACATCTCCGGATGCTGCGTGAACTCGACGCCCATCAAGAGCCCGCCGTTCGAACCACCCTGGATGCCAAGGTGGCGGGGCGACGTGATCTTGCGTGCGACCAGGTCTTGCGCGACGGCGTAGAAGTCGTCGTAGATCCGCTGCCGATGCGTCTTGAGACCGGCGTCGTGCCATGCCGGCCCGAACTCGCCGCCGCCTCGGATGTTCGCAAGCACGTACACACCGCCGCGTTCGAGCCAGAGCTTGCCGAGGATCCCTGAATATCCGGGGGTCTCCGATATCTGGAATCCACCATACGCGTAGAGCACCGTGGGATTGGTCCCATCGAGCTTCATGTTCTTCGGATGAACGATGAAGTACGGGATCTTCGTGCCATCTTTCGACGTCGCTTCGTGCTGCTCGACGACGTCGCTCGACGCGTCGAATTCCGCGGGCAGCGATTTCTCTTGCGATACGGCACCCGACTCGGTGTCGACCGCCCACAACGTCGTCGGAGTCAGAAAGCTCGTGACGTTGACAAAGGCCTTGCCGCTGCGCAGATCGGCATCTCCGATATTGATCGACGAGTTGTCGGGCAGATCGAGACGCTGCGAGCTCCACGTTCCGTCGGGATGCAGCGTGAAGACGAACGCGCGACCGCGCACGTTCTGATAAAGCGCTACCAACAACTGCGAGCGCGTCGCCGCGACGCCGTCGATCGACTCGCGGGGGCCGGGAGCATAGATGAGGACCGGCTTGAGGTGGGCAGGGTCAGCTCGAACCGCCGCCAGATCCATCGCGACCAGCGCGCCTTGTGGGAAGCTCCTCCCGTTCACGCTCCAATCCTCGTTGAGCGTGACGATCAACTTACCGGCGACCAACGCCGAGATATTCGACTTCAGCGGCAAAGCGAGCCGCTCGACGCCGTGAGGTGTGACGATGTAGAGCTGCGCCGTGAAGAACGTCAGGCTCCGCTGGATGAACGTGGCGGAGTCGCCGGTCCCATCGTGCAGCGCGAAGGCCGACGCGCTCACGTCGCTGCGTTCCCCGCGAAAGATCTCGACCGCGCTCGAGAGCGGTTGCCCACGCCTGAGACGCTTGACGATGTACGCGTAGCCCGACGTCGTCAGCTCGCCCGGTTCCCACTCGCGAGAGATGAGGAGCGTATCCGCGTCTTCCCAGTCTGCCTGCTGCTTGCCGCGGGGAAGCTCGAAACCCGACTTCACGAACTGTCCGGTCTGGAGGTCGAATTCGCGTACCGTCTGCGCGTCTTCTCCACCATCGGACAAAGAGACGAGACAATCGGTTTCGGTAGGCCAGTAGCAGTTCGCGCCTCCCCAGACCCAATTCGCATTCTCGGATTTCGCAACCGCATCGAGATCGAGGACCGTCGTCCACTGCGGAGTAGCGGATGCGTAGCTCTCGGCGCTCGTCCGTCGCCAAATGCCTCGCACGTGGTCGTCGTCTTGCCAGAAATTGAAGATTTCGCCGTGGAGAAAAGCCGGCTGCGGAATCCGCCCCTTCGACTTTGCGACCTTCAGCGCCGCCGCGTACAGATTCGCGTAGTGCGGGTCGCTCTCGAGGACGGGCAATGTCTTCGCATTTTGCTCGCGCACCCACTCAAGAGCGCGCGGCCCATCTTTGTCTTCCAGCCAGAGAAACGGATCAGATCCGTCGCTCGTGACGGGGGGCGCCTTTGCCACCGTCGTCTGCGCTCCATCGTTCGGTTGCGCGCCCGCAGGCAGCACAGCGCCACTGCAAAAAACGATCGCAGCGAGAATTGCCGCGATCAGGGGGATTCGGATTAAGCGATGCATGCCGGTCTCCTCCGGACGTCCTCAGTCTGGGAGAAGGAGCGCGTTCTTTGAAGCGAGCGCAGTACACCTTTGACGGCTCCGGCGGAAAGGCGGATGTGACCGACGAACCGCGAGACAAACGGGCGACGTCTGTCGCTCGAGCATCGGAAGGGAACGCTAGAAGTGCATTTCCGGCAGAAACTCGCACGACTTCTCATCGCCTCGACGTTGGCGATCACCGGCACGCTCGTCTCAGCCGCACGCATAAATGCCGCCTCGACGGCCACTCTCAAGACCGTAACGACGGACGACAAGACGGCTACGGTCGGCGTCCCCGACGGCTGGAAGCTCGCAAAAGGCGCCAACGGATACGTCTACGTGAAGGGCCCACACAGCGAGGCGATCAGCCTTGGCGCTGTTATCATCGCGAAGAACGCGCCGGTCGGAACGAGCGGTCTCAGTTCGGATATAGCTTTCGCTTTGCCATTTTCAGCGAGCTTGAAAGACAAGCTCACGATGGCGATCGATAAGGGCGCCGCCAAAGCGGGATTTCCTGCGCCGCAAGTGACGATCGCCAGCCAGACAGGGACGAAGCTCCCGATGTGCACCATGTTCCTCGGAGGCTTGACCTCAAGCAAAGAGTCGAGCAAGTTCGAGGCGGTGATATGCTCGCTGCGGCCCGACTATCTCGGGCTCTACAAGAACATCGTCTTCATGGCGAAAGTGCCGTCCAGCGTTGCAAGCACCGATCGCCCGATCGTCCAGCAGATCGTCCAGAGCTACCGCGTAACGCCGACGATGTTCAAGAAGATGCTGTCCCCGTACACCGCGCCCCCACCGCAGCCCCCGTCTGGCGTAGTGATGCCGGTGATGGCGCCGTATCAAGATCCGACAAACTCGGATTGTTTCGACTACAACATCATCCGGGAATCGCCGCCCTGGGAGGTGCCGATGCACTGCGGCGGTCTGCAGCCCGGCTAAAAACACCGTACGCTGACGACGTGAAAAAAGACGCCGCTCCATGTGGAGCGGCGTCTGCTGCACAGCCACTTGTCAGGCCGGGTCGCTTTAGAAGGACGACGTTCCACCTGACCTCGTAACAAATATAGGTCTAACCAAACCAACAATCGGTACGGAAACGTACCAAGCCCTCTTCATTAGGTGATTGTGACGGCTTGAGGAGGCTCGAGATGTCGATGACCACGACGTTCGAGGGAAACGCGATCTTGGCGAGCCTGAGCGGCGAGGACAGAGAGCAGGCGCTCGCCGGAAGCGAAATCGTCGAATTCAAAGTGCGCCAAAGCGTCTATCGGCCCGAAGAGCGCATCAGCGACGCGTACTTTCCCGTCGGGGCCATCCTCTCGGTCGTCGCACGGATGCGCGACGGCGCGATGATAGAAGTCGGCACGATCGGCCGTGAGGGGACGAGCGCTATACCGCTCGTGATGGGGAGCGACACGACCGCGAACGAGTGCTTCTGCCAAGTGCCGGGACCGGCTTGGAAGATGCCGGCCGATATCTTCCGCGGTCTCCTCGCGCGCAGCCGGACGTTCCGGGACTTTCTCAACCGCTACTTGCAGGCGTACGTCAACATGCTCGGTCAGCTCGCCGCGTGCAACCGATTGCACAGCGTCTACGAGCGATGCGCGCGCTGGCTGCTCATGACCCAAGATCGCGTCGGGAGCGATACGTTTCCGCTCACCCACGAATTCCTCGCGATCATGCTAGGCTCGCGTCGATCGGGCGTGACCGTCGCCGCGGCGGCTCTCCAGAAGGCGGGTTTCATCCACTACTCGCACGGCACGATAGCGGTTCTCGATCGCCCCGGTCTGGAGGCGACGAGTTGCGAGTGTTATAGAGTGACGACCGAACAGTTCGGCGCCTTGCTGAAAATCCAGAAGTAAGGTCTCGTCGAGAGGCGCAGAGCATCGTCCATCAGAAAGGAACCGTGACCGCAACGCGTGGCGCCCGCTCGGGCGCTGATGCGCCGGTCTTTCTTCGTCCTTGAGGAGGCGAGAAGAAGATGTATGCGATGATCGCGGCGCTGCTGGCCAGCGTTGCGCAACTTTACGCGACGCCGTTCGGCCTCGTCCGACATGCGCCGCAATCCATGATCAACATGCGCAGCCCTCTCTCAGGCAGCGTCCTGGTCGCGCAGGCGCTCCATGCGGGCAGAGTCCGGCTCCCCTTCTACAACAATAGGCCGTCGCTCGGCGAGCTGCTCACCTGCACGCCCACGCCGTGCACGGTGCCCAATGTCCAGGCGTCCGAAGGCGGACAGCCCGTCAACGAGACGCCTCTCGCAGCGAACCCGGTCAATCGGCGGCAGATGCTCTCCGGCGGCAACGACTACAACTGCCCGACTACGCAAGGCTTTTTCGCCTCGCATGACGGCGGCTCGACCTGGAACCATACCTGCCTCGGCAATGTGGCGGGCGGATTCGGCGTCGGCGATCCGATCGTCGGCTACAACACGACCGGGATGTCATTCATCGGCGGCATCGACGAGGTATCGGGTACCGTCGCGAACATCGTTTTCGAGCACTCATCGAATGGGGGCACGACGTGGTCGAGCGCGGCGCTCGGGATCGTCGGCATAACGCCCTACACGTTCGTCGACAAGCCGTGGCTTCAGATCGATGACGGTGCGACGAGCCCGCGCAAAGACGAGATGTACGTCTCGACGACCGAATTCGATCCGAACTCGAACAGCGCGATGGTCGTCTCGCACTCGACGAACAACGGCGCGACCTGGACGAGCGTCATGGTCGACGCGGTCGTATATCCGCTCGTCGACCAGTTCACCGATCTCGCGGTCGGCAGCGACGGCGCCGTCTATCTCTCGTGGATGCGCTGTTCGGCGACCGGTCCGAGCCAAGATTGCGGCGGCACGACTTCCGCGATCATGTTCTCGAAGTCGACCGACGGTGGGGTCACGTGGACCGTGCCGATCATGATCGCTTCGGCGAAACTCGTGCCGGACAACTGTGGCGCGTTCTACGGCTGCCTGCCGAACACGCCGGAACGCGTGTCGAACGTGCCGCCGATCGACGTCGATAGGTCGGGCGGCCAGTTCAACAACCACTTGTACGTCGCGTACTACAACTTCACCGGCGCTCAGATGCAGGTGAAGGTCGTCACCTCGGCCGATGGCGGCGCCACCTGGAGTTCGCCCGTCCGCGTGACGCACGCCGCGAACGACGAGTTCTTCCCATGGCTGACGACGAACGACAAAGGATTCGTCGGCGTGTCGTGGCTCGATCGCCGGCTCGACCCTTCGAACATCAACTACGACGCGTTCGCCACGGTGTCGAAAAACGGCGGAGCGCGCTTCGCGCTCGGGGTCCGTCTTTCGTCGGTCTCGTCGGATCCGTTCAACGACGGCTTCGGCGGCGGCTTCATGGGCGACTATACCGGCGGGATATGGGTCAAGAACACGGTTTACGCGTCATATACAGACACGAGAAACGGAGTCGACGGACAAGACGAGATCGGTGGATACAGGATCTAGTCGATAGCCCGACTCCCAGCACCGTGCCACAAGCCCCGGTCGATCGAAATCGACCGGGGTTTAGTTAGAAGTTCTCGCTGAGGGAGCGTCGCCGCGCAAACCCCATAACATCAGAGCGAATGCGGCGATGCCGGTCGGTCCGGCCGAGTAGATGACGGTCCGTATCGTCATCTCTTGAAACGAGGTTCCGAGCGGTGCACTCGTCGCCAAGTGGATTATCGAGCCGCCGGCGCCCCAAACCGCAGCAAGCAGGTACGCGCCAACGGTCGCGAGATCGGAATAAATCGCGAGGTAGAACGCGGCTCGCGACGATGTCACGCCGAGATCGAGCCGCGTCCACATCAGACCCCACGCGAGGAAGAACGCGCCGGAGAAAGCGCCGAGGCGGTGTACCGAGAGCCCGAGCTCGGGAGACGCCATGTAAGGTATCGCAAATCCTTCGAACGAGGTGAATAAGAAGAATAGGATGCCGATCTGCAGGAGGCGACGGCTTTGACGCGCGAGCTCGTTCGAGGCGTTCATGGTTCCCTCCGTAAGGCGGATTCGAAGGTGAGACACATCCTTAGGGGGCGTTTGCGAGGCGGGCGTGCACGTCTTCCATTGCTATCGCAAGGGCGAGGCGAGCGTGGCTCGAAAGAGGAGGCATGCTCTCGGCGCTACTTGCTTCCGCCGTGTTTGGGTTTGCTGCGTTCGGCCTGAACGACCCGGTCGCGTCCCCGCTGCCTGCGACGGCATCGCAAGCGTCGCCGGCGCCGGTCGCGACGCAGCGTCCGTTGCGCGAAGTCGTCTACGATGTGACGACGAATTGGCGCATCGACGACATCACCGAGTCGTACGCGGGCGGTGCGGATGCGACCGACCCAGGCTCGACCGAATACAAGAACGGTCAAGGCACGGTCACCGTCGACGTCTTCGGCCAAACGGCAGACGGCAGTCTCATCGTCACGGTCACGGAGGCGTGGAAAGAACCGACGAAGCAATTGCCGCTTGAAGCGACGATCCAGCCGTCGGGAAACCTCAACTTCGACTTGACCGGTCCGACGTCGCTCGACAATGTCGGCGGCGAGCTGCTCCCCTACTTCGGAACCCAGTTCGCACCTGCCGGCACGCTTGACACGACGACCCGCTGGTCGATCGAGGGCGCTGCAGGCAAGATCAGCACGCGGACCGACTATCAGATCACCGCGGTATCGGGTGACACGGTCACCGTCCACAAAGATCAAACGATCAAGGAGATCGAAACGATAACCGTCGATGGTTCGGTCGTCTACGAGCCTTCGCTGCTCGTCCCCATCTCGGGCACCGTTCGGAAGCGTTCGACCGAGATGTATTCCGACGGTCAGACGACGCGCACGCTCGTGATCACATTCACACGGACATCGGACACGTTCGCATCTAAGGCGCACTAGAAAAGACGGACGCCCCGATCGTCTTGATCGGAGCGTCCATCTCGAGTGCGTTCGCGTAGTCGAGCCCAGGCTCGAGGCCCGGCCGCTTACGCCGTCGTTTGCGTCGTCTGCGAGGTCCGGCGCACGGCCATGTTGCCGAGCCCGAACAGGATCGCTACGCCGACGACGAGCCAGCGGGCGTCATCGCTCCAGATGTTGCTGATGCCGAAGGCCGCATCGAGCGAGAAGCCGCCGAATCCGACGAAGGCCAAGATGAGCGCAGCCGCGATGTTCATCGTGTTGAGCTCGTAGCCGCCGTTCGAAGCCCAGAAGCCCTTGGGTGCGTGAACCGATAGGATCGCCACGATCATCACCATGATGATGAGCGCCGGACCGATCGGGCCGCCGAGGCCGAGAGCGGTCAAGAGGCCGCCGCCGACTTCGCCGAGCCCAGCTGCCGCCGCGAAGAGCGTGCCAGGCCGGAAGCCGATCGATTCCATGAAGCCGCCCGTGCCTTTGATACCGTAGCCACCGAACCAACCGAAGAGTTTCTGCGCGCCGTGCGCGAACAATGCTCCGCCTAAGAGCAGCCGGGCGATTAGTAGTGCCGTAGTCATATGAGAGAGCCTTTCCTCGCTTATATTGCATTGGTTACTTATTTATGGTAACCTATGGACCAAAGGATACTACGGCGAGGTTCGAATTGTCAAGCGCAAAAAAGCGCGAAATGCGGGACGGGGTGGAGTTGTCGAACTTCTGCCCCCGGTTTCACCGAGCGATCGAGCTCGTCGGCCGAAGATGGACCGGAGCGATCATCCGGATCCTTTTGTCCGGGCCGCGGCGGTTCAACGAGATAGCAGCTGGAGTTCCCGGACTCTCCGACCGGCTGCTGACCGAGCGGCTCCGAGAGCTCGAATGTCAGGGAGTTTTGCGCAGGGTCGTCGAGACGGGTTCACCCGTTCGCGTAGCGTACGAGCTCACCGAAGCCGGCACGGAATTGGATGCGACTATACGCGCACTTTCGACTTGGGCCGAGCGCTGGGTTGAAATCCCCGAGCCCGAGCATTCGAAACGCGGCGCGTAACGCGCGACGGGCTGCGACACTAGCAAGGATCTACTCGGGACCTTCGCAACTCATTCTACGGACGGAAACGTCGAGATGGAATAGTTAAGTCGGAGGCGCTCATCGCGTGCCCGACAAGAAAAGTGAAGAACAGCTCCCGCTTACCGTCCGTTTTGTCGCCGGGCTCGGTTTGCTATTCGTCGCCGGCTGGCTCCTCATGTTCGTTCTGCTGACGAAGCGCTGGTAGACGTGCACATCCACCGATCCGAGAAGGTCTGGCTCGTCTGCGGTGTCGTCGCGCTTGTCGTCTTTCTCGCGATCATCGGCGGTGCGGCGATATCCGACGGTATCGTTCCGCCGAGCCACATCGAGACGATCGATCCGACGAAGGTCGCGCAGACGCCTCCCTTCGACCATCCAGGCTTGCGCCGCACCGGACCGCACACGATGGAAGCGTACGTCGTCGCGCACATCTTCTCGTTCACGCCGGACGCCATGAAAATACCGGTTGGGACGAAAGTGACGTTCTACGCCACCAGTCCCGACGTCGTCCACGGCTTTTTCATCACGGACACCGCAGTCAATATGATGGTCATCCCGGGCTGGGTGAGCTCCGCGACGCATACGTTCACGAAGCGCGGGAGCTATCTGCTGCTTTGCAACGAGTATTGCGGCGCGGGCCATCAATATATGTACGGGACAATCGACGTCAAATGAGGCGCCGCACGGGTAAATGATCGCCGATCGCGTCAGAAGCCAAAACCGTCTCATTCTCGCGCACGTCTACGTCGCGACTGCCGCATTGTGCGTCGGCGCGATCTTCGGTCTTCTTCAGGGCATGTCACGTGCCAGGTGGACCACGCCGCCCCCTTGGTTCGACTATTACCGGATGCTCACCGCGCACGGCGTGTTGATGGCGCTCGTCTTCACGACCTTTTTCATCTGCGGCATCTGCACGTTCATGACGCAGCGTGCCATACCTCGCGAGCGTTCGCTCGTGCTCGGCTGGACGGGCTTCGCGGTCATGCTGGCAGGCACGCTTGCAGCGGCCTACGAGATCCTCGCCGGCAACGCGACCGTGCTCTACACGTTCTACGCGCCGCTCAAGGCGAGCCCGATATTCTACATCGGCGCGACGCTGCTCGTCGTTGGAACATGGCTGGTCGCGGCTGATATACTCCTCGACGTCGCATGGTTCCGCAAGAACCGGCCCGGCGAGCGTCTCCCGCTCGTCGTGCACGGGGCTGCATGCACGTTCGTCATGTGGGTCGTTGCGACGATCGGCGTCGCGATCGAGATGGTATTCTTTCTCATCCCCTGGTCGCTCGGCTGGACCCCGACCGTCAACGTCATGCTCACCCGCATGCTGTTCTGGTATTTCGGGCACCCGCTCGTCTATTTCTGGATCATGGGCGCGTACCTCATCTGGTACAACGTCGTGCCGCTCTTCTTCGGCGGTAAGGTGTTCAGCGACGCGCTCACGCGCCTCGTCTTCGTCATGCTCGTCTTGCTGTCGACCCCCGTCGGCATCCACCACGAGTTCATGGAGCCGGGCATCTCAGCGGGTTGGAAGTGGCTCCACACGATGACGACGTACGGGGTCGTCATCCCGTCGATCATCACCGCGTTCTCGATATTCGCCGCGTTCGAGCTCGCGGCGCAGCGCAAGGGCACGAAGGGGTTCATCGCGACGATCCGCGGCTTGCCGTGGGGCGATCCGGCGTTCTCGGGCCCGGCACTCGGCATGATCCTGTTTATCTTCGGCGGCTTCGGAGGCATCGTCAACGCGTCGTACAGCATGGATGCGCTCGTCCACAATACGATGTGGATCGTCGGGCACTTCCACATCACCGTCGGCGGGCCGGTGGCGCTCACGTTCGTCGGTTGCGCGTACTGGCTCGTGCCGCGACTCACCGGTCGCAGGCTATGGGCGCCGAAGCTCGCTCTCGCCCAGACGTATGCGTGGTTCATCGGCATGGCGATCATGTCGACCGCCATGCACTACGCCGGGCTGCTCGGCTCGCCGCGCCGCACCGAAGATGTATCATATTTTGGGTCCGCCGTCGCCCAATCGTGGATGCCCGAGATGAATGCCGCCGCTGTCGGCGGCACGATCCTCTTCGTCAGCATCATCATGTTCGTCGCCGTCGCCGTCGGCACGCTCTTCACGCGAAAAGAGCAATTTCCGGAGGTCGTCTTCGCCGAGGTGGAACCGACGGCGCAGCCCACCCCGGCGGCGCTCGACGGAATGGGTCGCTGGGCTGTTTTGGCTGTGATCCTCGCCGTTCTAGCGTACGTCGGGCCTTTAAGGGAACTGCTCGCGCAGCACATCTACGGCGCGCCCGGCATGCGGACGTGGTAGGGGCTGCGACTCCCGCAACATCTGCATAGGACCTTCACCGGACCTTCCGCCCACGCGAACCTCCACTTGGAATAGTATGACATGGAGGTACTTCGCAATGCGCACATCGCTCAATCGTATCGGAATCGGCCTCGCAGTTGCCGCTGTCCTGGCTGCGGCCGTGTCCCTGATGCCCGCGACCTCGTCGGCCCATCCTTCCATAGACATCGCGGTCGCGAACTGGAAGTTCACTCCGGATAAGATCACGATTCCGGTCGGCGAACCGACGACGCTCCGAATGACGACGACATCCGGCGTCCACGGGATCAAGTCCGACGAGCTCGGCATCCCGATGACGACGATTCCGAACGGCAAAGTCATCGAAGTGACGTTCACGCCGGCGAAGGCGGGCACGTACGTCCTGCACTGCCAGATCTTCTGTGGACCCGGCCATCCCAATATGGCCCTGACGATCGTCGTAACGCCATGAAGCAGCGCAATGCGATCGCCGCGATCGCGCTCGCATTTGCGGCGACCTTCTTCATCGTCGACGCCCGCCCGCTGCAAGCGATGCCGCCGTTCGCCCAGGCGTATGGGATGAACTGCGACGTGTGTCATACGGCTGTGCCGGCACTCAACGCGTACGGCCGCTACGTACAGCGCACGGGTTATGCGTCGCTCGACCCAGCGACCATCCATCGCGCGAACCCGCTCTGGATTGGCGAAACCGCGTTCTACGATTCCCAAGACCCGGCGCTCCCGCACCAGACGCAGTTAGGGAATCTCGCCATCCACGCCGCCGGCTATATCGGCACCGATTGGACGTTCCACGCACATCAGTGGATCGTGCAGAACAACGCGTCCGGCGGCACCGATACGCTTTGGGTGACGTACAACAACCTCTTCCACCGCGATGGCCATCTCTTCATAGGCAAGATCGAAGACGCAGCGCCCTCACCGTACAGCCAGTGGTCTGAACTCAATGGGTTCGGCACGACCGGCGTCGTCTCGGGCGAACATGCCTGGCAATGGGGAGCGAACCGCTGGGGTACGAAGCTGGCGTATACGCACGACTGGGTCGTCGCGGAAGCCGCATACCTAGGTCCGAACGGCGACTTGAACAGCGCGACCGATTTCTCGGCCGCCCAGGACAAGACGTTTGATTGGCGCCTCGCGTACGCGCCGCCGGCTGCGCCGTTCGAAGTCGGCGTCTACGGTGAGCGCGGCATCGTGCCGATCTCCGACGGTACATTCGACCACTACAGCGGCTTGGCGGTCTACGGCCAAATGGATCCGATGCCGCACGGGATGCCAGGCATCTTCAGCGCCTACCAGACAGGCCATGACGCGAACGCGGGCGCCGGGCTCGGCGCATCGACGAGCAAGGCGTTCTCGGTGGACGTGTACGAGCCGTTCTTCAACCAGCGGGTGATGTTGGGCGCGCGGCACGACTACATCGATGACGGATTCGGAAACCACAGCCACTCCTCGAACATCGACCTCGAGTGGCTCGCGGTGCGGCACGTTGACGATCGCAACGCGACCGGCCTCATCTTCAACGCGGAAGACGCCATCGTGCCGGGCGTGGGGCCGGACTGGAAGTACCAGCTGTGGTACGCAACTACCGTCGGTCCGCTGCACTAGGCCATACGCTTCGTCGTAAGGCGAAGACCTCTCGTGGAGCCGCGCCGACCTCGATGAGGCGGCGCGGCTTCATGGAACCGCTTGGGTTATTGGATCCGCATGGCCCACTTGGATCGCCGATCGGATCGAGGTCGACTATGTGACTGAGAAGCCCCACATCTCGCGCTGACCGACCGTCACCGTCTCGCTCGCTCGTGTCACAAGCACCGGTACCTTCGAGTGCCGCAGCACGCCTTCCGCGATGCTGCCGAGCAAAGCACGTGCGAGACCACTACGGCCGTGGCTTCCTATCACGATGAGGTCCGCTTTGTGTTGGCGTGCGACGGTGAGGATGGTATCGACGCACGAGCCTTCTTCGATGCAGCTATTTGCGTCGATTCCGCCGCCCTTGGCCCGATCGACCGCGTCCTGCAGAGCCGCCTCTCCGGCCTCGCGTTCCGCTTCGAGCGCGTACGACGGATCGATGCTGACCGCCGGAGCGGACATCATCGCGGCGATCTTCGCCACCTCGCATACGTGCGTGAAGACGACCTTTGCGTCCTGATCCCGGGCGAGGCGCACCGCCAACGCGACGGCGGCATCCGAGGGAGCGGAGCCATCGACGGGGACGAGGATCATTTTGAACATGGACATGGTCTCTTATCCTCCGTTAGCGACCGCGATCAGCCGGATCGCGAAGCTCCGCATCAATGGCCGCCATGCACCGCGCTGAGAGCCCATCCTAGGTCGACGGGCCAGAGGACGATCGCGAGAGCCCCTTGCCAGAAGGTCAGATGCAGATAGCCGATGGTGAAGAGCCAGGCCCATATGCCGACGATGAAGACGGCGCCGCTCGGATCCACACGCACCGTGTTGCCGCTACGCGGGTTGCCGCTTTGTGACGAGTTCTCCATCGCGACGACCTCCTCACACACGAGCACGATGCCATCTCGATGCTCAATTGTCGCCCCGAGGGCGGTGCGAACGTATGAAGGTCGTCGGAAGTGCGTAGGAACGTAGGCGTTTTTCTCGCCGTCGGGTCGAGGGCGTCTAACGCGACGAATCGACGAGCGCGTGCGTGCGTCGTGCGATGACGACGGCCTCGTTCGTCGCGATCACCCGCACGTCGACTTTGGCGTTCTCGGGAGATATCCGATCCGCGCATCGAAGGTTGAGCGTTTCGTCGATCTCGACGCCGAGATGCGCAAGTCCGGCGCAGATCGCTCCGCGGATGGGCGCTGCACCTTCTCCAATACCCCCGGTGAAGACGAGCGTGTCGAGTCCGCCGCATACCGCAGCTAGCGCACCGGCGTGTTTGACCGCGATGTAGACGAACAAGTCGATCGCGCTCTTGGCCTTATCGTCGGTCGAATAACGTGAGAGCAACTCGCGCACGTCCGACGACGACTCGGAGACCCCTCTCAGTCCCGATCGCTCGTTTAGCAGCGTCGTCAGCGTTTCGATCCCGGGCGCGTCATCGCTCCGAAGTCGAGTGGTCGTTCCAAGAGCGGGTTGTCCAGGAGGTAGATCTGGCCGGCGGCGAGATAGTTCGCCGCTCGCCAATAGGCATGCAGTCGATCGAGTTCGTCGGTGCCGAGCGGCTTGACGTCGGTCACATGCTTGATCGAGGACCCGCCGCGCAGTGGCGGCAGCTTTCGGATGCCGCGCCGGCGACGAGCGTTCCAGGAAGACGGATCGTGAAGCGAGCGCCTTTCTTGTCGTTTGACGAAACATCGATCGTGCCGCCGTGCGCTTCGACGAATTCCTTCGCGATCGCCAAGCCGTGACCGCTGCCGCGCGCTTCCGTTCCAGCGCTTCCGCGAACTCCCGGCAAGAAGATCTTGTCGCGTTCTTCGTCGCGAACGCCCGGTCCGGAGTCGGAGATCGTGATCTGCAATCGATCGGCTTCGTGCATGCAATCGATCGCCACCACACCGCCCCGAGGAGTGTATCGCACCGCGTTGAGGAGCACATTCGAGACGATTTGCGCGATGCGCACAGGATCGGCGATGAAGCGCTTGCACGCTGTCAGCGGAACCGGGCATCGCGAGATCGACACGGCGATACCTCGATCAGCGGCGACAGGCTCGATGGCATGATACTCTCGGTCGAGAAGCTCACATACGTCGATCTCGACGAGGCGGACTTGGAGTGCGGCGACTTGGGCGGCCCTGATGTCGTTCAGCAGTGCCCCCAGCTGGTCAAGCGCCTGGAGCACGACTTTCAGGCGATCTGGGGTCGCTTTGAGCTTGCCGTCGATAAACGCCTCGACGTTCGCACGCGCCACCGCGAGCCGATTGCGGATGTCGTGGATGACCTCATCGGGACGCGCGCGGTCGCTCAAGGAGTTTTGGAGAGTTTGTAGCCGACGCCGAATACCGTGACGACGTAGCGCGGTTTCGTCGGATCCTCCTCCATCTTATGCCGGAGATTCGCGATGTGGCGGTCGAGCGTACGGTCGAATATCTCGAGGTCGTCGCCCTTCACTTGATCGAGCAGCTGCGTACGCGTGAACGTGCGACCCGGGCTCGTGAAGAGCACTTCGAGGATCCGGAATTCCGTCGGGGTCAGGTGAACGGGTTGACCGTGCAGCCGCACCTCATGTTCCGCCGAGTCGATCTCAAGATCGCCGATGCGGATAGGCGATTCCGACGCGGCCTGTGCGTTCGAACGCGGAGCCGCCGCAGCATCGCCGGACCGGCGCAGCACCGTCTTGACTCGGGCGACCACTTCTCGAGGGCTGAAAGGCTTAGCGATATAGTCGTCGGCGCCAAGTTCGAGTCCTACGACCCGGTCAACTTCTTCGCCGCGCGACGTAAGCATGATGATCGGAACGTCGGAACGCGAACGGATCTCCCGAAACACGTCGAACCCATGCATTACCGGCATCTTCAGATCGAGGACGATCAGATCCGGTAGTTCGAGCTGCTGAAGTTCGACCGCGCGCGCGCCGTCGAAAGCGGTGCGAACGTCAAAACCCTCGTCCGTCAGATATTTCTCGAGGACTTCGACGATCTGCTGCTCATCGTCGACGACGAGGATTTTCCGCCGTCGTTGATCCGCGCCGGATTGGGAACTCATGCGCCTGACTTTTACGCGTCGCGCACTGCGTCCCCCGCGGCCGTAAGCGCTCGGTCGGCTCCTACTGCGCGGTGACGGCATACTCGCGGTCGTCGACCGCCGGTACACATGCGGCCTCGACAATCGTCCGGCAAAGGGCTTCCGCGAGGCTGGCGACCGCTTCGCGCACGATGGCATGTTCGCGGGGCGGCTCTGCGTCGAGGTTCGCCCGTAGCGTAACCGTCACTGCCGTCGACGTCAAAGCCTCAGGGTGGAGGTCGATCCGTCCCATCACAGGGTGACGAAGGTCGGGTGAGTCAGCTATGAAGCGGAATCGAGCGGCATCGGTCGCCGCTTCGACGACGCGGACCGCGACGACGAAGTGCATCCCAGTCCTGCCGACGATGTGGGCGCGCTCACCCGACCATTCATCGGACGTCAAAACGGCCGCGAGGACACGGCTGCAGACCTTCCAGGGGAGCCCCGCGATCGACTCGCGGAATGCTGTAATCTCATTCATATAGCAAACCTCATGCCGAGCATATCGCTCGGTCATCCGGCACGTGTGAATGAGGTTTGCAAACGGTGTGAAGGAACGGCCGATCGTCGTAAGACTTGACGATCGGCCTGTTCTCACATTGTCGGCTTAGGGCTCGGCTTCGGCATCGGGGTTTGGTACATGCCACCGTTCCCGCTGCCACCCCCATAGCCGCCGCCACATGCGCCGACACTTGTGACGAGCGTGGCGGCGAGCAGTGCCGCGGCGACGAACTTCAGACTCTTGTATTTCATGATGTCCTCCATGCAGGCACGCACGAGCCTGCATCGACAGCGTTTCCACGACCCATGAAGAACCGCTGAATTATTGGCCGAGCGCGAAGAGCACGGCGTTGTTCACCGCGTAAGCCTGGCCGTCAGCGCCGACGATCGTCGGGGTGTAGGCCTCGCCGACCCCGCTCGTCAGGCGGATGCGTTGCGTGAACGAGTTCGAGCTCAGGTCCCACCGATACAGATAGCCGTCTTCGCTGTTAGCGAGAACTGAATCGGTTGCCGGATCGACGGCCGCGGAGTTGATGCACCACTCCTTGACACCGCCCGGGTTGTTCGGATCGGGCGTCACGCCGAGAATCGTGACGACTTCTTTCATCACCGGGTTGCCGTAGACGAGATCGGGCTGCGTCGCATTCGGGTCAAGGACCGCGATCTTGTTCTGCCCATCACCCGTGCCGATGCCGGCGTAGTTGTTATATTTCGACATGACGAGGTACGACGATGTGCCCGAATACGACGGGACCATCGTCGTCGGCACGATCGACGGTGTGTCATCCCAGCCGAACGAGCCGGGAGTTTTCGTCACTGCAAGCGTCGAGTCGAAGTGGAGCAGCCAGCCTCGATCGTTGTGGTTCGGGAACGGATCTTCGAGCACGCCGAAGTAGACATCACCGTCCGGCCCGACAGCTGGCGACGCCGTGCCACTATCTGGCATCCCCGCTGGGGCGCCGGATTGCGGGTCGAGCAAGAAGACTTTGCTCTTCGTCGCGAGCGTGCCGCTGTTGAGCGCAAGCAGATAACCTTTTCCGAATTGGCCCAAGCTCGGATTCGACACGGCGACATACACGGTTTGCTGCCCGGCCGAGAGCGCAGGCGCGCTGTTCGTCGTCACCTCCGTCATCGAGGCGTCGCCCGAAGCAGCCGCTGCGCTCACCCATGTGCCCGTGCCGTCGGGGGCGACCCGTGCGATGCCGCTTTGGAGTCCGGCCGGTGTCGCGCCGGTTACTGTGAAGCCGAAGTACGCGTCCCCCGCGGAGTCCGTCGTGATCGGCGTGTCGATGTCGACGTTCGCATTGTAAACCGCCGTGTCGCTTTGATATTGCGAAAGGCCGTAGAAGACGAGCATTTGGAGCTTCGAGTGCACGGCGTCAGGATCGCGGACGAGTAGCTTACCGCCCGCTCCGGGGAACAGAAGAAGGTTCGACGCCGTGAGCGCGGGGCCGAAGCTTGGGATCCATCCGTGCGGCGGCAATATGTAGTCCGTCGGCGCGCTCCAGATGAGGGCGCCGTTTATCGGGCTGTGACCCTCGACGCGGAAATGGTTGTTCGATCCGGTCCGCACGGGCACTATCACGTCGTCGGCTTGCGTGACGATCGGAGATCCGTAATGGATGAACAGCTCATGGCCTTGGCTGTACGGCGGAGCAAGGTCGACGGGCGTTCGCCAATGGATGCGGGCGAGCGATTGGCTCGCCTCGGCGCTCAGCGCCGTATGTTGCGCATTTCCGGCGAAACCGAGCCACGGCGGTCCGGGCTGGCCGTGCAATATCGGGCCGACCGCTCGCATGACGGCGCCGGCCCCGCCGCAACCGGCGATGACGAGCGATGCGAGAGCGATCCAGCAAGCAAGCGCGATCGAGCGCGTATGATGCCGCACGGCCGGACAGTTCTGAGGAAACGGAGCGGTCGACCTTTATGGTCGACTGCCGCGGTCGCTCCTGTTGTGTTCCATATATCACGTCTTTTCGGGAACCTGAGCCCGCACCTGAACGTTTCCTGTACATCATCGGTCAGGAGGACTTGATCCACGTGAACACTTTCATCAACGGGTTGCTTTCGATGCGGCGCGTCGTCGCGGTCGCGATAGCAGCGCTCATCGCGATGTCGACATTCGCGCTGCCGGCGAACGCCGAGACGGCCGGCCAGACATCGACCCGCAACCTCATCCTCGCAGGTCTAGCGGCGACTGCCGCCGTGATCTTGTACAACAACTACCATCACAAGTACGAGGCCGCGCACACGGTCGTCGGCTACACGCGCGACGGTGGGACCGTTTACGCCGACGGTCGGGTCGTCTATCCGGACGGCACGACGCTGTACACGGGCAACCAGAACGGCACGCGCTGCTCGTATACGGGCTACTACACGCCTTGCAGCGGACAGGTATACGCGTATGGCCCACCTGGTCGAGGCCACCACTACGGTTGGTACAAGCATCACAACGATCAAGACGACCAAGGCGACGACAACGGCGGCGACCGCTAACGATCGCACAACCCGGGGAGCGGTCGAGATTCATCTCGACCGCAGACGACCTTACTTCCCGTGATCTGCGATCACACTCAGGCGAGACCGCGGCGGTCGACCATAAAGGTCGACCGCTCCCTTTTCTAAGCGTCGCCACTGCACTGCCAGCAGGCGCGCGAACTCGGCGCACAAAATCCCGCGTTGTTTCGACACGTGAGGAGATCTCCATGCGCCTACCGGCCGCCATCCTTTTTACGCTCGCTCTCGTAGCGGTACCGATCGTCGCCGGCGCATCGCCTGCGTACGATGAGCTCCAAGGCCTCGCGAAAGACATGACCTTCACGACGGCGCGCCTGCATCCGATGCAAGCGACATCGCTCGGCATCGCCGGCTACGATGGTCAGCTCGAAGTCCCGTCCGAGGAGTCGCGGTCTGCCGAGATAGCCCTCATCGTCTCATGGCAGAACCGCCTCGCGAAGATCGAGACCGACAACAAGGGAGCGATGACGCTCGTCGAGCGCGACGACGCGCAGCTCCTCGCGGCGCAGTTGACGGGGCAGTTGCGGCAGTTCACGGTCTACGAAGCCGACCGCAAAGACTATGCCGCGGCTGCCAACTCGGTGGTCGGTGCGATCTTCACGCAGTTCCAACATCTGCCGATCGCCGGTCAACGCGGTGCGACATCGACGGACGTCGTGCGCGCATGGGACGATATAACGTCACGGCTCTCGAAGGCGCCCGCGTATATCGTCGCGGCGAACGCGATGGTGATGCATCCGGGTCATTTGCAGGGCATCACCGGTAGCCAGGAACTCGCCGGCGTTCCAGATTTCTTCGACGGACCGCTTACGGACGCGGCAAAGGCGCAGATACCCGCCGCCGATTTCGCTCGTTTCACCGCCGCTCGCGATCGCGCGCTCGTAGCGATTTCGGCGACGAAGAAATATATCGACATGCACGTGGGCAGGTGGCCGGAAAACTTCGCGATCGGACGGACCGCGTACGATGCGATGCTTCGCGACGAACAACTCCTCCCGGTCGACGCGAACGATGTCGAGCGCATGGGCTACGACGAGCTTTCGCACGGCTGGGGCGTCCAAATGTGGCTCGACCATCTTTCGCAGCAGTCGGGAGTCCCGTTCGGCCCGCGATCCGGCGGCGGTCTCGCGCCCGGCGGCCCGGCGCTCATCTCGTACTACCGCGATCGGATCGCCGAGCTGCGCCACTACGTCATCGCGAACGATGTCGTGACGGTGCCTTCGTGGCTGGGGCAGATCCAAGTCGTCGAGACGCCGAAATTCTTGCAGCCGGTGTCGCCCGGTGCCTCGATGAATCCGCCGCGCCTCTTCTCGAGCGAGACGGATGGCTTCTATTATATAACCCCGCCGACGTCGCTCGCAGACGCCGCCAAGCGCCTCGACGCGAATGAGGATTTCGACCGTGACCGCATCTGGTCGACGGGCGCGCACGAAGCGATGCCCGGTCACTTCTTGCAGCTGTCGATCGCGAAGCGCAATCCGGATTTCGTCCGCAAGATCCAGGGAAGCGGTGTCTTCGCCGAAGGCTGGGCGTTCTATGGCGAAGAGATGTTCGTCCAACTCGGCATGTACGGCAACGACCTCGACGGCCGGATGTACACCGCTCAGTGGGAGCGCGTTCGCGGCGCTCGTGCCGTCATCGACGCCGAACTCGCGACCGGCGAGTGGAGCTACCGCCGCGCATCCGACTACTTCGCGCAGCAAGCCGGCTTCACGAAAGGCGCGGCCGACGCCGAAGTCGCCGGCATCGCGCTCAACCCCGGCTATGTGATCGCCTATACGGTCGGCCGCAGCCAGCTCGAGCTGCTCGAATCGCAATATCTATTGAAGGAAGGCGCAAAGGCGTCGATGCTCGACTTCCATGACAGGCTTTTGTGCTACGGCACGACGCCGCTCGCGATCGTCGGCCCCGAGCTCATGGCCGACCTGAGCAAGCCGCTCTCGCAAGTCCGCGCCGCCGCCCGCTACTAGAGCGCGGCAGATGTGGTAGGCCGAGCGAAGCTCGGCGCTATGTGCTGAGCCGCCATGCGAGCACCGCTGTGGATACGACTTCCGCTCATCGCCGTCGCGGTAGTCGCCGGGCTTGCGGTGTTGGTGCTTCTCGTCGCGATATTTTGGCCGAGGTCCTAAATTACCAAACCGACCGCGTTCCCCCGTATGCTTGTGCGGGCGGTCAAGTGCTATGCCCCTATGCCGTCAAGAAAACTCGGTGAAACCAAGTAGTTCATACCGAAAATAGCCGAGCTGCGCTCGGCCTACTACTTCGTTTCGTACGCTACGCTTTGCCCTTGGCGATCTCGTCGACGTACGTCAACGATTTGTCGCGCAGCATGCTGTGGCGATAGCCGTACCACGCATATATCGCGATGCCGATGACGAACCAGACGATATAGCGGATCCACGTCGGCGTTCCGAGGCCGGTCATCATGTAGATGCACAGGCCGAAACCCAGCAGTCCGACGAGCACGCCCGCCGGGGCTTTGAACGGCCGTTTAGCGTTCGGCGCGACGTAGCGCAGGACGACGACGCCGATGCTCACTATAGCGAACGCCCACAGCGTGCCGACGTTCACCATGAAGAGCAGCTGATCGAGCGGGAATAGCAGCGCGAAGAGCGCGACGGCGACGCCCGTGATCAGCGTCGTCCGAGCCGGCGTGTGAAAGCGCGGATGGATCTCGGCCACGCCGGGCGGCAGCATGCGGTCGCGCGACATGACGTAGAAGATGCGCGCCTGGCCGAGCAGAGACGTGATCATGACGCTGATATTGCCGGCGAGCGCGCCGATCGTGACCGCGTACAAGAAGAACGGGTTGTTCCCGGCCATGCGGACCGCTTGACTCATCGCCGCGTTGGCATCGATCTTACCGATCGGTACGACGCCGATGGTCAGCGCTTCGAGCGCGATGAAGATGACCGCGCCGATCGCGAGCGACCCGACGACGGCGCGGGGGACGTCTCGTTGCGGGTTCTTGGCCTCCTCCGAGGCGACGGTCACCGTGTCGAATCCGATGTACGCGAAAAAGACGAGTGCGGCGGATTGCACGACCGAGTGCACGCCGAGCGGTGCGAAGCCGGTGAAATGCGACGGGTGGAAAAATCCGATGCACGCGATCGCGAACAAGACGAACGTGATGATCTGGATGATGACGAATGCGGCGTTCGTACCGGCCGACTCGCGGATGCCCAGCGCCAGCAGACCGCTGACGACGAGGACCGTCAGCGCCGCGACGACGTCGATGTGCGACTGTCCGAGATGGGACCAGTCGATCTGCCCGCTCTGCAGCCATTCGGGCAGGCTGATGTGGAAGTAGCTGAGCAACTCTTGGAAATAGCCGGAGAACGACGCCGCGACCGGCGCGGCGGAGATGCCGTACTCGAGGATGAGGTCCCAGCCGATGATCCACGCGATGACCTCGCCGAGCGTCGCGTACGCATACGTGTATGCGCTGCCTGCGACGGGGACCATCGATGCGAACTCCGCGTAGCAGAGCGCGACGAACACGCACGCGATGCCGGAGAGCAGGAAACCGGTGATGACGCCCGACCCGGCGGCTTGCGCGCCGACGCCGGCGGTCGGGAAGATGCCGCCGAGCATCGTGCCGAGGCCGATCCCGATGAGTCCCCACACGCCGAGCGCGCGGCGCAGTTGAGGCTTGCCCTCTTCTTCGGGGCGGACGCGATCGAGCGGCTGGACCGCGAAAAGACGTCTGATCAAAGACATGTGCGATCAGGCGTCAATAGAACGTCCTCCGGTAAAGCTGTAGCGGTCGACCTTTAAGGTCGACCGCGTTATAGACCTTCCGTTTGAAAGGCCGCGGCGGTCGAGATGAATCTCGACCGCTCCCCTGGTCAAGAGCGCGGGTTTACTCGGAGAACCAGCCGCTCGGAACGACGTCGAGGTTGACGTTGATCTGCTTTACTTCGGTGTACGAGTCGTAACCGTAGGTACCGAGCTCGCGACCCGACCCGGATTGCTTGTAGCCGCCCCACGGGGCTTCGTTGTAGGTCGGGTGATACGTGTTGATCCACGTTATGCCGGCTCGCATCTTGCGGATGACGCGGTGCGCCTTCGCTATGTCGTTCGTGAACACGGCGCCCGCCAAGCCGTAGATCGTATCGTTCGCAAGCGCGATCGCCTCGGCTTCATCTTTGAACGTCTGCACGACGAGGACCGGACCGAAGATCTCCTCCTGGACGATGCGCATGTCGCGGCGCGTATTCGTGAAGACCGTCGGCATGATGAAGTTGCCCTTCTCGCCGAGCTCGCCGGGCAAGCGGCCGCCACCGCACGCGAGGGTCGCGCCCTCTTGTTTGCCGAGCGCGATATACGCCTCGACCTTCTCCTGATGCGCGCGGGTGACGATCGGACCCATCTCCGTCTCCGGATCGAAACCGTCGCCGACGCGGATCTTGCCCGCTCGCTCGACGATCTTCGAGACCAGCTTGTCGTGAAGCGACTCTTCGACGATCAGCCGGGACCCCGCCGAACAGACCTGACCGGAGTTCGCATATATGCCGAAAAGCGCGTAGTCGACGGCCGTGTCGAAATCCGCGTCCGCGAACACGACGTTCGGCGACTTACCGCCGAGCTCGAGCGTGACTTTCTTAAGATTACCGGTCGACGCGAGCATGATCGCGCGCCCGGTCTTGGTGCCGCCGGTGAACGCGATCTTGTCGACGAGCGGGCTCTCGGCGATGTGCTGCCCGACGACCGGCCCGGAGCCGAGCACGATCTGGACGACGTTCTTCGGAAACCCGACCTCTTCGATGAGCGTGGCGAGCAGGAGCGCCGTGAGCGGCGTGAGCTCCGACGGCTTGAGGATGCACACGTTGCCGGCGGCGAGCGCGGGCGCCAATTTCCACGCGCCCATAAGTAGCGGGTAGTTCCACGGGATTATCTGACCGCACACGCCGATCGGCTCGCGCACGACGAAGGTCTGCGACGGCGCCGGCACGTCAAAGGTCTCGCCGTGCGGCTTCGTCGCGAGGCCGGCGTAGTAGCGGAAGCAATTCGCCGCATCGGTGACGTCGTACTCGGTCTCGCGGACGGGCTTGCCGTTGTTGAGCGTCTCGAGCCGTGATAGGTCGGTGAAGTGCTCGTCGATCTTGTCGGCGAGCTTGAAGAGCAGCTTCGCTCGATCTTGAGCGTGGGTGTCGGACCACGGTCCGTGGTCGAATGCTTCGCGCGCCGCGCGGATCGCCCGCTCGGCATCGTCCTTCGTACCTTCGGCGACGATTGCGCTCACCTCGCCGCTCGCCGGGTTGATGAGCTTGCGCGTGCCTCCGTCCGAAGCCGCCGAGAAGGCGCCATCGATGAACATGAGACAAACGCCGCCGGATTGCCGCAGGCCGCGGAGCAGATCATCGTGTTTCGGTGCGATCGTCGTCGCCATCGCTAAGCCACCGGTACCTTTCCAGCCATCTCCTCGAGCGATTCGCGCAGTGCGGTGCAGACGTAGTCGGCTTGCTCTTCGGTGATCGTGAGCGGCGGCTCGATGCGGATGACGCGCGCGTTGACGAGCGTGCCGGAGACGAGCACGCCGCGATCGAGCATCGCCTTGCTGAGCGCGAAGCCCATCTCGTTGTCGACGAACTCGATCGCCATGAGCAGTCCTTTGCCGCGGACCGCGACGACGATGCCCTCGTGATCGGCGACCGCCGCTCGCATGCCGTCGAGCATCCGATCGCCCATGACGGCCGCGCGCTGCGGCAGCTTCTCTTCGATGAGCACGTTGATAGTCGCCAGCGCCGCCGCACACGCGAGCGGATTGCCGCCGAACGTCGTCGTGTGGAGGAACGGGTTATCGAAGATGCGTGAGAAGACCGCCTTCGTCCCGACGACCGCGCCGATCGGCATGACGCCGCCGCCGAAGGCCTTCGCAAGGCACATGAGATCCGGCGCGACGTTCCAGTGATCGCACGCGAACATGCGGCCCGTGCGACCCATGCCCGTCTGCACTTCGTCGAGCACGAGAAGCGCGCCGTATTCGTCGCACAGCCGACGGACGCCGGGCAGATAGTCGTCGTCGGGGATGTTGACGCCGCCTTCGCCTTGGATCGGCTCGAGGATCACCGCACCGACGTCTTCGCCGACCATCTTCAGCGTGTGCATCTTGATGCGCAGCTCTTCGAGATCGTTGAATGGCACGTGTTCGATGTTCGGCAGCATCGCGCCGAACGGGCGGCGGAACTCCGCTTTCGCGCTGACCGAAAGCGATCCGAAGCTCTTGCCGTGGAACCCCTTCGTCGCGGCGACCATCGTCTGTTTGTGCGGGTTGAACGCGCGCGCGAGCTTCAGCGCGCCCTCGACCGCTTCGGTGCCGCTATTGCAGAAGAACGAATATTCGAGGTCGCCTGGTGTGAAGAGCGCGAGCGTCTTCGCAAGCATCGCGCGAAGCGGGTCGAGCAGGTCTTGGCTATGGAGCGCCTGACGCTTGATCTGGTCGGTGACGGCCTTGACGACCTTCGGGTTTCGATGTCCGACGTTGAAGATGCCGAAACCGCCGAGGCAGTCGATATATTCCTTGCCGTTGACGTCGCGGTACGTGTTCGGGCCTGAGTCTTCCCATTCGACTGCCGCGACCGCGTGCGCTACCGACGTCGCCTTCCTATACTCAAGGAAGCCGGGGTTGACGTGGTCGCGGAAATTCTCGACGGTCTCCGACGTGATCCACGCGGCATCGGACGGCGTGATCGATGGCTTGGCGATCAGGTCGAGCACTTTTTGGCTGTATAGATATGCTTGCGCTTCGCTGCGGTTATGAATTTTAACGGTTCCTCCGGGGTCGCCGAGCTTCGCTCGGCCGGTCGAGCTAAAGCTCGACCGCTACAAGTAGAAATTCACGCGAGGGCCGCGTCGCAGCTCTCCGCGAGCCGCGCGAGCGCCGTATCGAGCTCGTCATCCGTGATCACAAGCGGCACGAGGACGCGGATGACGTCCGCCTTCGAACCCGCCGACATCAAGAGCAGACCGCGACTGCGCGCCTCCTCGATGACCCTTTTCGCATACGCCGACCGCGGTTTATCAGGCTCGTCGACGAACTCGATGCCGAGCATCGCGCCGAGACCGCGGACGTCGGTGATCTTCGGATGCCGGCGCTGCAGATCGTGAAGCGCGCGTTCGATGCGCGCGCCGATCGTGCGCGCTCGCTCGACCAGGCCCTCCTCCTCGAAGACGTCGAGCGTCGCGAGCGCCGCGGCGCACGCGAGCGGGTTGCCGCCGTACGTGCCTCCAAGGCCGCCGGGCGTCACCGAGTCGATCATCTCCGCTTTGCCGATTACGGCTGCGAGAGGCAAGCCGGCTGCGACGCTCTTCGCGATGGCGACGAGGTCCGGTTCGATCCCGCTGTGCTCGAACGCGAACATCTTGCCCGTTCGGCCGAAGCCGGATTGGATCTCATCGCAGACAAGCAAGATGCCATGCCGCGTCGCGAGTTCGCGCAGCGCGACCATGAACGCCGGCGGCGCCGGCACGAAACCGCCTTCTCCAAGCACGGGCTCGATGATGATCGCGGCAACGCGATCGGGCGAGACCTGTGCCTCGAAGAGGTCGTCGAGCGATCGGAGCGCCCGCTCGGTCGTCCAGCCGTGATGCTCGTATGGGAACGGCGTCTGATAGATCTCGCTGCAGAACGGACCGAAGCGCAGCTTGTACGGATCGTTCTTGCCGGTCATCGACAGCGCGAGCAGCGTGCGCCCGTGATAGCCGTGGTGGAAAGAGACCACCGCTGGCCGGCCGGTGTACGCGCGCGCGATTTTCACCGCGTTCTCGGTCGCCTCGGCGCCGGTCGTCACGAGCAGCGTCTTCTTGCGCGACGGGCCCGGCACGAGGCGGTTCAGCCGCTCGGCGAGGCGGACGTACGGTTCGTACATCGCCACTTGAAAGCACGTATGGGTGAAACGATCGAGCTGCTGCTCGACGGCCGCTCTCACCCGCGGATGTGCGTGCCCGACGTTGAGCACACCGATGCCGCCGACGAAGTCGATGTATTCCTTGCCGTCGATATCCCAAAGGCGCGCGCCCTCGGCGCGTTCGACGAAGATCGGGTGCGCGTTGCTGACGCCGCGCGCGACCTCAGAAGCCCGCAGTTCTAACAGCGCTGCGGTGCTCGTGCCAGCGAGGGCCACGGTGGGATCCTTTCAAGGGGATTGTCGAGGGTACGCCTCTAGTGTACCGGGTTCGACAGGCAAGCGCCACGTCATTCTCGCACAACTTTTCGTCGCTTCTTTGGCATACGAAACCAACCGATAGGCGGTACGGCCGTATGACGGTTCGTGAGGCGCTCGCGCTCGAATCGCTCGACGCAGCGCGCGTAGTCGCGGGCGAGGACGGCCTCGACCGTCTCGTCCGGTGGACCCACGTCGTCGATCTCCCCGATCTCGCACCTTGGGTGCGAGCGGGACAACTGTTGTTGACGACCGGACTGTCGTGGCCGAAGTCCGACGCGGAGCAGCGCTCCCAGATCCGCCAACTCGCGGACAAAGATCTCGCCGCCGTCGTGCTGGCTGTTCCACGCTACCTCGAACATTTTCCCGACGCCGCGCGCGACGAAGCGGACCGGCGCAGTCTCCCGTTGATCGAGATCCCGTTCGAGATCCCGTTCGCACAGATCACGGAAGAATTGCAGCGCGCGATCATCGCGGAACAGTACCGGATACTCGAGCGCTCCGAGCAGATCCATCGCGAGCTGACGCGTGCCGCTGCGAGCGGCAAGAACCTGCACGATCTCGCGAATGCGCTCGGCACGCTGCTCGAGCGTTCGGTGACGTTCGAAGACGCGACCGGTAAGCTGCTCGCATTCCACGACGCCGGCGTCGCCGATGCGATCCGCGGCGAAACCCTCCAGCGCGAGCAGAGCCCTGCGAACACGATCGCAGCGCTCGAGGCGGCCGGACAGCTCGCGAAGATCCGCAACAGTTCCGGTCCGGTGCGCATCCCAGCGATGCCGGATATCGGTCTTGCCGCGCGCGTCGTCTGTCCGATACGTTTGGGCGCCGAGCTCGTCGGACACGTGTGGATCATCGAAGGTGCGGCCGAGCTGTCCGAACTCGATCACCGCGCCGCCGAGCACGCTGCGCTCGTCGCAGCCGTCCATGTCGCGCATCAGCGCGAACTGGCCACGACCGAAGCTCGGCTCGGCTACGCGTCCTTTCTATCGCTGCTGGAGGCTGAAGACAACGATCCGCAAGCGATCGAGCGTGCCCGTCTCCTCGGGTTCGATCCGGAAGGTTGGCATCGGGTGGCGATCGCGGTCATCCCTGAACCCCTGCCGCTCGGACGCGAGGGCTTCTTGCGCCGCGAAGCGATCGCGGACAAGATCCGGACCGGCCTGCTGACCGCGGGCGTGAAGCCGATGTTGACGACCTCGCTGAACTACGTCTACTTCTTGCTACCCGATGGCGTTCAGGCGACACCCATCTGGGCCGCGCTCGAGGATGGTTCGATCGCGCTGCTCATCGGACGTCGATACCGCGGCACGAAGGGGGCGCGCAAGAGCTTCGAAGAGGCGAAGTCGCTGCTCAACTATCGCGACGGCTTGCCGATCAGGCACTTCGACGAATCGCTCGTGCCGCGCGTTCTCATGGGCGATTCCGGCGCGCGAGCGGCATTCATCGACGACCTCTTCGGGAAGCTGCGGGCGAAGAAGGGCGGCGCGACGCTCGAGCGCGCGCTCCTCACGCTCGCCAAGTCGGGGTTCAACCACAAGAAGTCGGCGGAAGAGCTCAAGATCCACCTGAACACGCTTCGCTATCGGCTATCGCACGCTGCCGAGATGCTCGGTCTGAACCTGGACGAGCCCGAAACGCGCTTCCGGCTCCAGTTGGCGGCGAGGCTCTTGGACTTCGCGCATAATCCCTGAACGAAAATTTGTCACCCGCGGACATAGGTGCCGGCACGGCTACCTAGTACACTTCCGTCCGTAGGCACTCGCTTCTGGGAGATTGCCCGTGATATTCCGCATTTCGTTGGTCGCGGCGTTTGTCGCCGCGTGCGTTCTGACATTTGCTGGCCCGGCCTGCGCGGGTACGACAGGCGGACTGCACGGCCGCGTCGCGGATACCGCGACCGGCGCGCCGATCGTCGGAGCTAAGGTCACGGCGTCGTCGCCGTCGCAGCTCGAGGCGGTGACGACGGACGCGAACGGGGTGTTCGTCTTCATCTCCCTCGCGCCCGATACGTACACGATCACGGTCTCGAAAGACGGCTACGACATCGCGTCGCTGCCGGGCATCACGGTCGTCGCGGACCAGTCGCGCAACATCGGCGTGACGCTTCAAAAAACGGCGAAGACGCTCGCGACGATCAGCACGCGCGCCGCGACATCGCTCGTGCGGCCGGGTACGACGAGCGACGTCTACTCGATCAATGCGGCGACCGCGAAGGCGACCTCGGCGCTCGGCGGATCGGGAAGTCTCAACCAGGCGTACGGCTCAGTCGCGAGCGCGCCGGGCGTCGTCTATCAGCAAGGCCAGCAAGGCTGGTACCAGAGCATCTACATCCGCGGCGGCGACATCGACCAGACCGCGTACGAGCTCGACGGAATTCCCACGATGCGCGTGTCCGATAGCGCGACCGTCACGACGCTTTCGAGCCTCGGCCAACAGGAGATGCAGGTCTATACGGGCGGCACTCCGGCGTCCGCTGACGCGTCGGGCATCGCAGGCTACGTCAACCAAGTCATCAAGACCGGAACGTATCCGGGCTTCGAATCGCTCAAACTAGGCATCGGCGGCCCCGCGCTTTACAACTCTGCGCAGTTCGAAGCGGGCAGCTCGACGCCGGACCGGCGCTTCAACTACTACGTGGGCGAAGCGCTCACCGCACAGGGTTATCGCTACGGCGATCAGTTCAACGGGGCAAGCGATCCGCTGTTCTTCATGCCGGCGTACATCCCGTCGAACAACAGCTCGTCGTTCAACGGCGGATGCTCGGTCGCTCCGTGCGTGTTCGACGGCTCGGGCACGCCGCTGTTCTCGCCCGGCACTTCGGACGCGATCGCTTCCACGCACGACTACGAGACCGTCGCGAACTTCCATTACCAGCTGCCGCACAAAGACGATCCGCTGCACGACGACATCCAGCTGCTCTGGGTCTACAGCAACCTATTGCAGAAATTCTACACCTCGCTGAGCGACCTCGGCTTGAGTTCGCTCGCGTCGCAGAATCTCGTCGAGGGCGTTTTCGATTGCGGCGGCGGCACGCCGTGCACCGGCCCGGTGACGTATCTCGACCAGACGACGTACAGCGGTCCGATATTCCAGGCGCCGAACCCGAACGATCTCATCACGTCGAACTTCCCGAACTCGGGTCAGTTCCGCCCGGCGTTCCAAGACATCCCGCTCAACGAACGTGAGGGATCGCAGAACGGCGCGGGCATCGAGAAACTCCAGTTCCAGAAGAACATCGACGAGAAGACATACCTACGCATCTTCGGCTACGCAGAGAACTCGTGGTGGTGGATCAGCGGTCCGGTGAGCGCGAACCTCACGTACGGCGATCAGCTGCCCGACTACGAGGTCGACGGCCACACGTACGGCGGCGACATCATCTTCTCGAAACAGCTTTCCGACAAGCATCTCATCAACGCGACGGCTTCCTACTTCACGTCGAAGCTCGAGACGTACTCGATGGGGTTCCAATCAGGCAACTTCACGAGCCTCATCGACAGCGCCGGCAACTGCTACGACTTCACGACCGGCAACCTCGACAGCTGTTACGACGGCAACTCGCAAGGCACCGCGTTCTCCGGGCTCACCCCCGGCCTGCCCCCGGCGGGCTCGCCTGGCGCGCTCGCGAACGCGCAATGGATCGTCACGGAAAACGGTCAGAACGCGCAGATCGACACGGTACATCCGTTCTTCTCAGCGGCGTCCATCACCGACTCGTGGCGTCCGAACGAGAAGCTGTCGTTCACGCTCGGCATTCGCATGGAGAATTTCAAGTACCAGCTGCAGGACCTCGCCACCGGCTATCCGGCGCGCCAGTTCTGGTTCCACTCGTACAACAACGAGTTCTGTTGGGGGCCGGGCTATCCGACGACCGTGTCGCGCTTCGACCCGAACACGTCGTCGTTCGTGCCATGCTCGTCTCTCGGCCCGTTCCTCGCCCCCGTCCACCTGCAGAACTATCACGGCGGCTCGATCTCGCAGACCGTGCCGCAGCCGCGCTTCGGCGTCACCGACGAGTTGAATTCCGACAACGTCATCCGCGCCTCGTACGGACGCTACGCGCGGCCGGCGCCGACGTCGTATCAGGAATACAACACGTTCCAGCAAGACCTGCCCAGTTTCTTGGCGACGTTCATCCCGAACGGCTGGAACTCGCCGGTCCACAACCTCTACTCCGACACGTCGCTCAACGCCGACCTCTCGTGGGAACACCACTTCCCGAACACGTCGCTCGCGATGAAGGTGACGCCGTTCTTGCGTACGACGCAGGGGCAGATCCAGTACTCGGCGCTCAACGCGCAGGGCGTCGTCGCCGGCGTCAACGCCGGCAAGCAGGTGTCCGACGGCGTCGAGTTCGCGCTCGACAAAGGCGCGTTCGACCGCGACGGACTCTCGTGGGCGTTGTCCGCGACGTTCACGCGGAGCAAGATCCGGTACGGTCCGTATCCGAGCGGGCTTAGCGTCATCGACTTGTTGAACGAACAGATCCAGATCTACAACTCGTACACGTCGGCGTGCGCCGGCGTCGCGCCGTCGAAGAACCCGCAGAGCTTGTGCGGCGTGAACTTCAACCCGAACGCACAATCCCCGAATGCGCTGCCGGTCGAACCGAACGGGATCAACAACCCGTACTACAACGCGAAGCCGCAACCGCTGCTCGACCCGAACGCCCAGTACACGACGTACGACGAGATCCCGTCGCCGTTCAGCAACGCGATCGGCTTCGAGACACCCTTCCAAGTCTCGGTCGTGCTCAACTGGAAGAGCGGACCGCTCACGATCACCCCGAACTTCCTCTACTCGACGCAAGGCAAATACGGGTCGCCGCTCGTCTGGCCGGGCTACGACCCGCAGACGTGCTCCGGCTCGGGCGCCGCGAATCCGCAGAACTGCTCGGGCTACATCTTCATCCCCGACAAGTACACCGGCGTATTCGACAATCTGGGAGCGTTCGCGCAGCCGCAGCGGTTGACCGCGAACCTGTCGGTCGGCTACGAATTCAACAAGCACCTCACGGCGACGCTTACGGCGGCGAACCTCATCGACCACTGCTACCAGCACAACGTGCCGTGGGCGAACGGTCCGACGTGCGAGTACGCGCAACTGCAGTCGAATCTGCTGCCGGCGGCCGGCAACTTCGTGAAGAACCCGCCGATCCAACTCGCGTACCCGTACGGGAGCTGGTACAACAACCTCGAGATCGCGCAGATGGGTCAGAAGAATCCGGTCGAGGCCGTCATCGAGTTCGAATACAAACCCTAGAGAGGACGTCATGGCCCGATCGACCCTGACCGACCTGCTGCGCCGGATTCATGCGGCGTACGCCGAGGCCTCGTTGCGCGACATGCCCGCCGACGAGATCTTCGACGAGCAGACTCAGCGTGTGGCGCTGAGACGCAGCCGCTTCATCGCGGGTGCGGCCGCGCTGAGCGGCACGGCCATGCTGGGTCGCACGCTCGCACCGGTACGTGCGCTTGCGAGATCGTCGGCGCCGCGCGTCGTGATCGTCGGCGGAGGCCTTGCCGGCACGACGTGCGCGTACAGGCTCCATCAGGCCGGCGTGTCGTCGACTATCTACGAGGCAAACGCGAGCGTCGGCGGTCGGACGTGGACGCTGCGCGGCTTTTGGGATGACGGTCAGCACACCGAGCACGGCGGCGAGAACATATCGAGCGAACACGCCGAGATCCGCGCGCTCGTCAAGGAGCTCGGCCTCGAACTCGTCGACGTACGAGCCGCGCAGACGCCTGGGACCGAAGAGGTCTACTGGCTTCGTGGCAAGCGCATCCCGTTCAAGGCGATGCTCGCCGAGTACGCGCTCGCATATCCGAAGATCAAGGCGGCGAACGATGCCGCAGGCTATCCGACGCTCTGGAACCACCATAACGAGGCCGGTCGCAGGCTCGACGGCATGTCGGCGCGCGAATGGATAAAGCAGACCATCCCCGGCGGCCTCGACTCGGCGATCGGCTGGATGCTCGACCTCGACGCGACGACCGAGAACGGCGGCGAGGCAGACGTGCAGAACTCGCTCGAGCTCATCTACATGCTCGGGCACATGCCGGCGTACAACCCCGGCGGCGGCTTCTATTGGGTGGGAACGGACGAGAAGTACGTCGTCAAAGGCGGCAACGATCAGATCGCGCACCGGCTCGCCGCGAAGTTGCCGGACTCGTCGGTGCAGACGAGCACCGCGCTGGTCGCGTTGAAGAAACGCTCGGACGGCTCGTACCTGTGCACCTTCGAATCGCACCTCCAGACTTTCGACGTCCCCGCGGACTACGTGATTTTGGCGCTGCCCTTCACGACGCTGCGGCGTGTCGACCTCACGAAGGCGGGATTCGACGAGCGCAAGATGATGGCGATCGAACACCTGCCGCTCGGTACGAACACGAAGATCTACGTCCAATTCCGCGACCGCCCTTGGCTCGCGATGGGCTACGACGGCGCGACCTACGCCGACACCGGCTATCAGCAGACGCTCGACGCCTCGCGCGGACAGTCGGGCAAGAGCGGCCTTCTCGAGTTCTACACCGGTGGGCACAAGGGGGCGTCGTTCGGGCCGGCATCGTTTGGTCCGCCCTCGGACGACGTCGTGCGCGATCAGATGCGCGGACTCGAACCGCTCTATCCGGGCATCTCGAAGGCCTGGAACGGCAAAGCGTTCATGGACTACTGGACCGGCGACCGCTGGCACAAAGGATCGTATTCGTATTGGGCGGTCGGCCAGTGCACGTCGTTCGCCGGCTACGAAGGCGTGCGTCAAGCGAACACGATGTTCTGCGGCGAGCACACCGCCGTCGACTTCCAAGGCTTCATGAACGGCGCCGTGGCCACCGGGCAGCGCGCGGCCGCGGACATTCTCCACCAAGAAGGGCGAGCAGCCGCAGGAGTCGGGCAATGATCGAGACCGCGACATCGGCGACGTTAGAGAAATACCGCCGCTACGTATTGACGAGCTTCCTCAAGAAGGTGCAGCCGGTCGTCATCGATCGCGCCGAGGGCGCGACGGTATGGGATGAGAACGGCAAAGAGTACGTCGACATGTTCGGCGGCATCTCGGTCGTCAACGCCGGTCACTGCCGGCCTGAGGTGATCGAAGCCGCGGCGGCGCAGATGCACAAGCTCGTCCACAGCGCCTCGTATATCTATCCGAACAAGCCGGTAGCCGATTTCGCGGAAGCGCTCGCGTCGATCATGCCGAGCCCGGAACTCCACGTCTCGTTCTTCGGCAGCAGCGGTGCCGAAGCGGTCGAGGGCGCGATGCGGGCGGCGAAGCAGTTCACCGGCCGCGGGGGGTTCGTGGCACTCGAGATGTCGTTCCACGGACGAACCGCGGGCACGCTTTCGATCACCGGCAACTGGAATCGCAAGAAAAAGGGCGGCCCGTATCTCCCGGGCGTCGCTTTCGCACCGGCGCCGAACGTGTATCGCACGCCGTTCGCCGGCGACGCGGACGCGATCGCGCGCCAGTGCGCGCAAGCGGTCGCGCGCGCGATCGATTTCGGAACCGCGCACGACGTCGCCGCGTTCATAGCGGAGCCCGTGATGGGCGAAGGCGGCATCATCGTGCCGCCGCGCGCCTACTTCTCCGAGGTCAAGAAGATCCTCGACGAGCGCGGCATCCTTTTCATCTGCGACGAGGTGCAAAGCGGGTTCGGGCGCACCGGCAAAATGCTGGCGATCGAGCACTACGGCGTCGTTCCCGACATCGTCGTGACCGCAAAGGGCATCGCCGACGGTTTCCCGCTTTCCGCGTTCACGATGCGCGACGAGATAGCTCGCTCATTCACCCCGGGCGATCATCTCTCGACGTTCGGCGGCAACCCAGTATGCTGCGCTGCGGCGCTCGCCAATCTCGAAGTGTTCAAGCGCGAAGGCCTTGTCGAAGCGACCGCTCGCAAGGGGCAGCGAGCGATCGAGAAACTGCGCGCGATCGCGCAGCGACGCGACCGCATCGGCGACGTGCGCGGTCTCGGACTCATGCTCGGCGTCGAGTTCGTCTCAGACCCGCAGCGTAAGACACCCGATGCGAAGCTCACCGAGCTCGTCCAGGACAAGATGCTCGAGCGCGGCTTCCTCGTCGGCGTCGGCGGATTTTATGGAAACGTCCTACGTATCCAGCCGCCGCTCGTCATAGACGAGGCAGATCTCGACCGCGGCTTGCTGGCCCTCGACGAGATACTCGATGCCGCTTGAGCGCGCAGCCGGCCCCGAGCACTCCCCAGGTCTAAGACGCGACTGCCTGTCGTTCGCCGAAGTCGTCGCGCAGAGCGTCGCGAACATCGCGCCGTCGGCGACGCCGGCGCTCATCGTCCCCGGCGTTTTCGCGGCATCGGGCAACGGCTCGTGGGAGGCCTACGCGTTCGCGACCGTCGCGCTGCTCCTCGTCACGTACCACATCAATCAGTTCGCGCGCCGCTCGGCGTCGCCGGGCGCGCTCTACACGTTCGTCGGCCAGGGCATGGGCCCGTCGTGGGCGGTCGTCACTGGTTGGTCGCTCGTCGTCGCCTATCTCCTCACCGGCTGCGCCGTGCTTTGCGGTGCGGCGAACTACGCAGGCGTCCTCGGGCAGGCGCTCTTCGGCATCTCCTTGACGTTGCCGCTGACGCTCGCCGCGTTCTTGATCGTCGCGTTCGTGTCGTGGTACCTCGCGTACCGAGACGTCGAGCTGTCGACGAAATTGATGCTCGTACTTGAAGGTCTTTCCGTCGGCGTCGTCGTTCTGCTCGCGCTCGCGTTCTATGTGCGGACCGGCAAGGTCGTCGACGCGCATCAGTTCTCGCTCTCAGGCGTCACCGGAGGCGGGTTCGTCCAGGGACTCGTGCTCGCGTTCTTCTCGTTCGTCGGTTTCGAAAGCGCGACCGCGCTCGGCCACGAGGCGAAGGATCCATTGCGCTCGATACCGCGATCGGTGCTCGTCACCGTCCTCGCCGTCGGCGCCTTCTTCACGTGGATGGCGTACACGCTCGTCAGCGGATTCGAGGGCTACGCGACGTCGCTCGCCTCGTCGAATCAGCCGATGAGCGAGCTCGCGAATATCGCCGGACTGCCGGTGCTCGGCTTGCTTTTCGCCGCGGGCGTGATGATCGGCCAGTTCGCGTGCGCGCTCGCGTGCATCAACGCCGGCGCGCGGGTCATCTACGCGATGTCAAAGCATGGGCTCATCCACCAGTCGGCCGCGGCCACGCACGAGACGCATGCGACGCCGCACGTCGCGGTGACGGTCTCGGCCGCGATCGTGTTCCTGGCGCCGCTCATCATGATCCTCGATCACGTCGCGCTGCTCAACGCGTTCCTCTTCCTCGGCTTCATCGCGACGTTCGGGTTCCTATTCGCATACATCTTGGTCTCCATCGCTTCGCCGATGTTCTTGCGCCGCCGCGGCGAGTCGAACTCGACCGCGGTCATCATGTCGGTGTTGTCGGTCGCGATGCTCGCCGTCGCAACGGTGGGCAGCGTCGTGCTCAACCCGGCGCCGCCGTATAACTATTTGCCGTACGTCTTCCTCGCGCTTATCGCGATCGGCGGGCTGCGCTTCGTCTACGTCCGGTTGAAGCAGCCGGGGCTCGTCGCCGACATCGCGGCGGATCTCGTCGGCGACGCCGCGGGATGATCCCGCACCTCGTCGGCGGGTCGTGGGAACGCTCGAACGCCGCGACCTTGCCGGTGTACGATCCCGCGACAGGCATCGTCATCGACGAAGTGCCGCTGCTCGGCGCGTCCGAGGTCGATGCCGCAGTGCGCGCCGCTGCCGCTGCGTTCGCCACCTGGTCGCGGACGCCGGTCATGGAACGCGTCCGCCTCATGTTCCGCTTCCGCGATCTGCTCGAAAGTAACGCGGAAGAGTTGGCGGCGATCGTCACGAGACACCACGGCAAGACGCTCGATGAAGCGCGCGGCGAGGTGCGTCGCGGCACCGAGGTCGTCGAGTTCGCATGCGGAGCGCCGACGCTGCTGCAAGGTCGAACGCTGCGCGACGTTGCCGCGGGAGTCGACCAAGATCTTATCCGTTTCCCGGTCGGCGTCGTCGCTGGGATCCCGCCGTTCAATTTCCCGGTCATGATACCGCTGTGGATGTTCCCGCTCGCGATCGTCGCGGGGAACACGTTCGTGCTCAAGCCTTCGGAGCGGACGCCTCTTGGCGCGGTCAGGCTCGCCGAACTGTTCTTAGAAGCCGGATTCCCGCCAGGCGTGCTCAACGTGATCCACGGCGCGAGGGATGCGGTCGACGCGATCCTCGATCATCCGCTCATCAACGCGGTGTCGTTCGTCGGCTCTGAAAGCGTCGCGCGCCACGTCTATCAGCGCGCGGCCGCGAGCGGCAAACGCGTCTCGGCGGCCGGCGGCGCGAAGAACCACATCGTCGTCATGCCCGACGCAGACCTAGCGCAGGCCATGCCCGCGGTTCTCAACTCGGCGTTTGGAAACGCGGGCGAGCGCTGTCTAGCGGGCAGCGTCGCTGTCGCGGTCGGTGATATGCACGGCCCGCTTGTCGAAGCGCTCGCGGGCGCAGCGCGATCGATGGTCGTCGGACCCGGCGACCGGCCCGGCGTTCAGCTCGGACCGCTCATCCGCGACGAGCACCGGCGCCGCGTCGTCGACTTCATCGAGCGAGGCGAGCGCGAAGGGGCGCGCATCGTCGCAGACGGTCGCGCGCTGCTCGGCGAGCCGGGTTTTTTCCTCGGGCCGACGCTCCTCGACGGCGTTTCCGCGGACATGACGGTCGGCCGCCAAGAGATCTTCGGGCCCGTCCTTTCCGTCTCGCACGTGTCATCGCTCGACGAAGCGATCGCGCAGGCGAACTCGATGAGCCTCGGCAACATGGCGGCGATCTTCACGTCGAGCGGCGCGTCGGCTCGTGCATTCCGCGAACGCGTCGAGGCGGGGATGATCGGCGTCAATGTCGGCGTCGCCCAACCGTTCGGCTTCTATCCATTCTCGGGCTGGAAGCACTCGTTCTTCGGCGACCTGCACCCGCATGGAACGGACGCAATCGAGTTCTATACAAGGAAGAAGATGGTCGTCTCGAGGTGGTCGTGAGTTGAACTACGATCCGATGCGTCGGGCGCGCCGCGGGTCGAGCCAGATCAGCAGGCTTACGCAAACGCCGCTCGGCTGCTTCAAGCTCGTTGCGACGTTCATCCTCGGACTGGCGATCCTCCTGACGATCATCCTCCTCGTATTCGGCCACGTCTCGCATGCCTGATCCGGATCGCACGCCGCGGATCGAGACCGAGCGTTTGATCTTGCGGGCGTTCGAGCCGAGCGACGCGCCGAGTGTCATGTTCTACGCCGATCCGGAAGTCATGCGCTACATCCCACGTGGTGCATGGAAGAGCGACGACGTCGAATCGGGCTTCTTGCGTATGGTTGAACACCGCCGGGCACAATGGCAAAGCGCCGGCTTCGGTATGTGGGCAGTCGTGCTCAAACAGACGGGCGCCGTCATCGGCCATTGCGGATTACAACGCCTCGAGACGGGCGACGAGATCGAAGTGTTCTACTTGCTCGATAAGCCGTACTGGAATCAGGGCTTCGCGACCGAAGCGGCTCGAGCGACCGTGCGTTTCGCTGAGCAGCGCGATCTGAAGAACATCGTCGCGGTCGCGATGCCGGATAACGGCGCGTCGCAGCGGGTGATGGCGAAGGCGGGGATGACCCACATCGGGCGAGCGTCTCACTACGGATTCGAGCTCGTGAAATACGCGATGACTTCGACGCTTGCGACGAAGGCGGAGTCCACGCCGGGCGGCGGGAAACCGAGCGCATGAGCAAGACGCTGCTGATATCGTTGCGACCGGAGGTCATCGAGCGCTGGAAAACCGAGCAGCCGGATTCGGTCGCTATCCCGCATGTCGAAGCGCTCGCGCGGACCTTCGCTGATGCGCACGCGAACGGCTACGTCTTCAAGTCGATCTATGCCGATTTCCGCGACGCCGACCGCTCGCTCATCAGGTCGTTCTTCCAGACCGCGGGCTTCAACCGCGAACAGGTCGCCGGTACGATCCTGCGGATGGATGTCGAACCCGGCACGTTCGCCGAACAGCAGAAGCGCTTTTTCAGCGGTCTCGGCATGACGTGTGAGATCCTCGAAGCGGATTGACTCGCGAAGATCCGATTCCGTCCATGCAAGACCGCGGCGGTCGAGATAAATCTCGACCGCTCCCTGCTACGTCTAGAGAGCTTTCAGCGTCGACGTAGCGCGGGCGAGCAACGACTCGCGGGTGGTGCCGTCTTTGGGAAAGGCTGCAAAGCCGACGCCCCAAGCGGCGAAGCCGCGTGCGCGCGCCTTCCCCTTTGCGGCGGGCCGCAACCGCGACTGTTCGATGCCAGACGCGATTCTCGCGGCCCCCATTTGTGCTCCATCCGTGTCGGCGTCGGCGAGGACGACGACGAAATCATCGCCGCGCCCTGAGATGACGTCGGACGATCGAACAGAGCCGCGGATGACCTTCGCCGCTTCTCCTATCCGCAGCTCGCCGCTGCCCGCCGGCTCGCCCGGACGCGCAGCCGAAAGCCCGGGCAAGTGCACGAGACACATGCCGAACACCGTCTCGCTCGTCTTCGCCCACGTGATCTCGTCGTCGAGGACGGCGAGCAAGTCGAGGCGCGGCGTCGCGCCTAGACCGGCGGTTGCGACGACATCGCGGCTCAGGTCGGCGACGCGCTTGAGACGCCGTGTCGCCTGAAGGCGGTCGTCGAGCGATTCGACCGCTACTCGCGGCATCGCGACCGTCTCCGGTTCCTCGCTTGGAGGTCTGCTTTCGATCGACCGCGTTTTCGAAAACCAATCAAGGGCGAATGCCCCCGAGTCGAACGCGCGGCGTGGAAGCATCGTCACGCCTCGAGGCGCATCGAATGTAGCGCGGGCCGAATCGTCCGCGACGATCGCGAGACGGCGGTCGCCGAGAAGTGAGACCGCGGCATCGAAGATCGAACGCTCGTCCGAAGAGACCGGGACGACGCAGGCATCGAATCCGTATGCGCCGGCGGCAGCCGCACGGAGGGCCGCATAGCGCGTCGAATGCTCCACGCGGTGACCGGCTGCAGCGAATGCCCGTGCCGCCGTGCGGCACGAATCGCAGAGATTCCGGCCGTCGCATGTGCTGCAGGTGATGTTGACGGTCAAGAGCGCAACCTGATGACGGGACGTTTGCGGGCGATTATACAATCGATATCGGAGATAATCGCGCTTTCGATGCCGCCGTGCGGGCTCCATGCCCCCGGTCCGAGGGGAACTGAACGCTTGCCGGGTCGCATGGCCGTCGCCGTACTCGCCTCGCTCCTCACGTTCGCAGCGCTACCCGCGGTCGCATCTGCGAAAGCTCCCGCACCTGCAGTCCCGAGCGCGTCGCCGCCCGCACGCGACTTCGCGGCGGACATCGCGACTGCGAAGCAGCTCCAACGACAAGGACGGGCGCGAGACGCGCTCGCGATGCTCGCGGCCGACCACAAGCTCGATCCGGCGAATCGCGACGTCACCGTCGCGTACGCGCAGATCTCTTCGTACGCCGGCGATCAAGGGCTCGCGATCGCGCTCCTCGACCAGCTGCTCCAGGCCTCGCCGGACGACGCGGACGCGCGCATCGTACTCGCTCAGGCGTACGCGTTCAACCACGATTACGCGTCAGCGGAAAGCCAATATCAGGTGGTCCTCAAGGCCGCGCCGGCCGACTCCGACGCGCAGGTCGGCCTAGGAGAGACGTACACTTTTGAGGGTCGATACGACGAAGCGAAAGCGATCTTCGCGACCGTCCTCTCGCACGATCCGAAGAATACGGATGCGCTCGTCGGCCGCGCGGACGCAGAATCGTTTTCCGGCGACTACCACGCGGCGCGCGCGGACTACGAAGCGGTGATCGCCGCGCAGCCCGACGACACCGATGCGCTCGTCGGTCTTGCCACCGTCGATTACTGGTTGAACGACTTGCCGCAAGCCGTCGCGCTCGACAACCGCGCGCTCGCGCTGGACCCAGGCGACTCGGACGCCGTCGATCTCCATCGCCAGCTGTCGATCCTCACCTCGCCCCAGCTCGTCTCGACGCTGACGACATCGCACTCGTCGGACGGATCGACGTTCGATTTCCGTCTCGCCGAGCGATTCTTCACGACGCCGACGACGGCGTTCGGGATCATCGAAGAGCTTTATCGGATCAGCGACTCGCAGTCGTTCGTCCAGACAAAGCGGTTCGGGATCGAGGCGACCGTGCAGCCGACGAGCCGCCTCGGCGCCACGCTGTCGCTGCTCGGGTCGCAGTACGGCGGCGTTCCGTCGGTGACGGACAGCGTCTTCAGCCTCTTCGGCAGCAATGACGGCGTGTCGTACGGGGCCGGATACTCGGTGGGAGGCGTCGACGGGAGCGTCGCCGCCGATGGCGGCCAAACGAACGTCAACGGTTTTTGGTCGCCGCTGGTGCGGATATCGACGGTTTTCGGCAACGTCGGGTACACGCATCGCGCGAATACGCTGAACGTCACCGCGCAGAGCGGCAGCTACAACGACGGCAACCGCTACCACGAGTTGACGTTCGACGTATCGCGCTCGCTGCACATCGGCAGTACGACGACCATGACCCCTGATCTCGCTCTGCGCAACGCGAGTTTCAGCGAGACATACACGAATCCGCCGCAAGGCGCCGCGCCGGGCTACTATAACTACTACAGCCAGCGCGATATCACGCTCTCGGTCACGGCAAATCGACAGTTGAGCGATCGATTCGCCATCGGTGCCGTCGGCACGCTCGGGGAACGGCATACGATAGTGCCGGTGTATTTCAACGGGCCGAAATTTCCGCCGGTTTTCCTGACCCCCGGTACGTTGCCGTTCGAGCGCTTCGAGCCGTTCTTCGACTACGAGGGCGACCGCTTCTCGGTCGCCGGCGCATACTATGACGATCACTACACAGGCGGCCCGTGGGTCCTGCCGTACGACGCGAGCACCATCGACCTGACGTTTTCGATAAGGATGCCGTGAGAAAAAGACTGACGATCATCGCCGGACTTTGTTTCGTGCTGCTCGCTGCGGGCGAGAGCAGGTCGCGCGTCGCGCTGGGCGCGAGCGCAAGCGCCACTCCGCCGCTCGCGCTCGCCGTGTTCGCACCGGATCCGCAAGAGTACGCTTTCGGCGCTCGCCACTTAGCATCGGGGATGGGGATCCCGTATCTGTTCACCCACGATATAGCGGCCGCGCTGCGCCAGCCGATGGTCGTGATGACGGGCGCCGTCGACGGCAACTTCATGACCGACGCGACGACCGCGAAGATCCGCGATTATATCGCGTCCGGTGGCATCGTCGTCGTGGACGACGGTGAGTCCGCGGGTATCGAGATCCTCGCCGGCATCGACGCGCTGACGCCGAGCGAGCATCGATATACGATGACGATAGATGCGGCGAGCGGCGATCCCGGCTTCGTCCGTCTGTCGCATCCCGAGGAGCGGACGATCAGCCTCGGCAACAAAAAAGAAGGCCAAGCGGTCCTGACCCAGGGTTACAAAGCGAAACCGGGCGGAAGTGAGCGCGTCCTCGCACGCTTCGACGACGGCACGGCGGCGATCGTCGAGCGCGCGATCGGTAAAGGGCGCATCTACGTCACGGGATTGGCATACTACGATTCGGTGCTGCGACCCCAAGACGATCAGGCGATCGAAGCCGGCCGCGTGTACGACAACGGTTTCGAACCGAGCGCGGACGTGCCGCAGATGATCGTGCGCGACTGGTACTTGCACTTCGTTCCTGGGGCGGTCGTCACGGACCCGACGCCGGACGGGTTGTCGGGCGCTCTCATCATCACCCACGACGTCGACTACATCAAATCGGTCTCGAACATGCTGCCGTACGCGAAGGCGGAGAAGTCGCACGGCTTCACGACGACGTATTTCGTCCAAGCGAAGACCGTGCACGATATCGAGGACTACGGTTTCTACGACGACGGTGCGAAGCGGATCGTCGCGACGGTCGCGAGCGAAGGCGGCGACATCGGCAGCCACACGGTCGCGCACGCTCCAGATTTTCGCACGTTTCCGGTCGGCACGGGCAAGGAGACACCGGAGAACTACAAACCCTTCGTCAAGGTGATCGCGCCCGATCACAGCCACGGATTGACGATCGGTGCGACCGTCACCGGCGAGGTGCACGTGAGCCAAGAGCGGCTCGACGCTGCGAGCCCGCTCGTCCATGTCGACGCGTTGCGGACCGGCTACCTGCTCATCAACCGCGAGCAGTGGACGGTGCTCGAACGCTACGGCTATCGGTTCGACTCATCGTACGCGGCAGGCGAGGTGATGACCGCGTATCCCTACGTCGCGATGGAAGAGCAAGGCGGCACGGTCGAATCGCGGATCGTCGAATTTCCGATCGTCCTCGCCGATGCCGACGGTTGGGTGCCGATGTTGCCGCACATGGCGGCCTTCGACGCAGTGCTCGACGATGAAGCCGATATCCACGGCGTCGTCACGACGCTTATCCACCCCGACGTCGTCGCGGACAAGCTTCCGACGGAACTCGCGCTCGTCGAGCACGCAAGACCGCGCATGTGGGTCGGCGACATGGATGCGTTCGGCGATTTCTGGGTCAAGCGATCGCAGACGGTCGTCACCGGATCGCCCGTCATCGACGGCCGCGAGCAGCTGACCGTGACGTCGCCGCACGGTGTCGACGGCTTGACGCTCGACTTCCCGGCAGGCCTTACACAGGCCGCCGCCACAGGAACGACCGCTCGCATCACGCGCAGCGGCACGTCCGTCGTGCTCGGCGACCTCTCGCCGGGACAAACGATCACCTTGAGCGTCACCTTCAAGTCGCGATGAACCTACGCTACGGCCCGAGACACGGATAGGGGAGCGGTCGACCTTCATGGTCGACCGCCGCGGCCCTGAAACAGAGTGAACACTAATACGGTAGAACTCACTACCACCATCCCGCCCAGCAACTCGATCGAGGTTCGAACATCATGCAGTTCAGTCAAGACGCCACCGTCGCGATCAACGATTACGTCGACCGCGTCCGTATGGCGCTGCCGCTGTCGCCGTCGGCGCGACTAGCGGTCGCCGACCGCCTTTACCAAGACATCTGCCGCGACGCGTCCGCAAGAGCGAGCGCCGCGAATCAATCGATCATCGGCGCCGATGTCGTGCGCGAGATCATCGCGACGCTCGGACCGAGCGATCAATGCGCGCAACGGCTGGCCGCGAGCGCGACATCCGGCACGTGGCAGTGGCCCGGTGACGCCGTCGCCGATGCGTTCCGCCGTCATCGCGTCCACGAGAAAGTCGATCGCTTCGCGCGCGAGGCGAGCCGCCACGGCGAGCGAGTCGCGCAGACATCGATCGACGTCGCCGCGCAAGCGCTCGATCTGGCCGCGCAGAAGTTGAAAGAAGTCGCGGAGAAGCTCAACTTCAAGGACTAAGGCCCCCGAAGGCAAGGTCACCGCTGAAGGCTAACCCCCGCGCATGCATCTGTTGACCATGCGGCGGTTGGCCTTTGCGCTCATCATCGTAGGCGCGATCGCGTCGCTGCTCGTCGCGCTCGATCGCTATCGCTTCGAGCAGGCGAGCCGATCGGTCGAGATCACCATCGACCAGCTCGACCTCGACGATTTCGCGAAAGCGTACGGCTACGACGAGGACGATCTGCTGCGGAAGATGCGCGCGGCTGGTCTCACGTCGGTCGCGGTCTACTCCGAAGAAGGCCAGCGCGTCAACTACGGGACCCACGCGTTCGTCCAGACCGGCCAGCAGGTGATCGACGGCGATCGCGTGACGGGCCTTGCCGACAAAGGGCTTCAAGAGCTCGTCGCGGCCCACAAGATCGATCCGAAGTACATCTATATCGTCGTCTACGACAAGGCGACGCTCGCGCGCTACATCGATGCGCTGCAGACCCAGCTCGAGCCGCGCGACATCAAAGTCGTCCGCGCGCAGCTCCCGGCCATCCTCGAGGTGAAGACGCAGATCGACTTCTTCAACGGCGTCGACCTCGGCATGCCGGCGGACGTCACGAAGCGCATCCGCGAGATGGGGCTGCTCGTCGATCCGCGCATGCAGAACAACGAACGTCTCGGACCCGATGGTATCGCGAAAGTCCTCGACGACGCCGTCGGTGGCGGACGCGTCGGCACCATCATCTTCTACGGCACCGGCAACGAAGTTCTCGGCTATCCATATCAGCTTGAAGCGACCGCGCAAGCGTTCCGCGATCATCCTGGCATCGACTTCGGCGACGTCGAAGCGTACACGGCCGATCAGATCCAAAAAGGCACGCAAACGCTCGGTAAGGACATACCCGGCCAGACCGTCCGCGTCATGGCGATCCCGAAGTTGCAACTCGACAAACTCGATGTCGACACGGTCATCGGCGAGTACTTGCTCGGCGTCCGCGAGCGCAACATCCGCGTCGTCTATTACCGGCCGTATCCGCATCCGGTGCAGAAGAAGCTGCCCGACGGAACGATGGAGACCGAGTCCGTCGAGCAGACGAACATCGATCTCATCTCGAAACTGGCGGATCAGCTCCGGGCGAACGGTTTTGACATCGGCCGAGCGAGCAGCTTCACCGACTTCAAGAGCTGGAAGCTCGACCTGTTGTACTTCCTCGCCGGGCTCGGCGTCGCCGGCGCGTTCCTTCTGCTGCTCGATCACTACGGCTGGTCGCGCAAGTGGATGCCGTGGGTGTTCGGAGGCGTCACGATCGCGGCGTTCGCGGCGGGCTACGCGACCGGACATGACGAGGCCGTCCGTAAGTTGTGGGCGCTCGGCGGAGCGCTGACCTTCGGCGTCCTCGCCGGCAGCGAACTCGCGATGCTCTTCAAATCGCAGCCGTCCGGGTCGTGGATCGCCGACGCGCGGACCGGACTCGTCTGCCTCGGCAGAAGCGCGGGCGTCGCTCTGCTCGGCGGCCTCTTCATCACCGGCCTGTTGTCGCAGGTCGCGTTCATGCTCGAGGTCGACCTGTTCTTCGGCGTCAAGGCGCTGCTGGTCGTGCCGCCGCTCATCGTGCTCGGGCTCTACGTGTTCACCGACAAGTTCGTGGCGCCGAGCAAGATCCGCGACGTCGCGGACGCGCCGGTACGCGCGTGGATGCTCGCCGCGTTCGTCGTGCTCGCGGCAGCGGCGGCGTTCCTCGTCATGCGCTCGGGAAACCAACCGGACGTCGGCGTGTCTGGCTTCGAGCTTAACGTGCGCGGTGCGCTGACGCAGCTGATGGGTGCGCGACCGCGCTTCAAAGAGTTCCTCATCGGCTATCCGTCGATATTCTTGCTCGCCGCACTGACGCCGGCGCACAAACGTTTCGCAGGCTGGCTGCTCGTGCTATGCGCGGCCGTCGGCCTCGCCGACGTGCTCGATACGTTCTCTCACATCCACACGTCCTTGAGCGTCGGACTCCTCCGCACGATCAACGGCGCCGTCCTCGGCGCGCTTATCGGCATCGTCGTCCAATGGATCTACCAGCGTTTCGTGCGTCCGCGCGCCGGCACGACGGCGTGAGCGAGGCGCCCGTCGCGGCGAAAGCGCGGATCCTCATCTCCGGCTACTACGGTTTCGGCAATTTCGGCGACGAGACGATACTGCGCATCATCGTCGACGAGATGCGCGCTCGCCGTCCGAGCGATTCGATCACCGTGCTGTCGGCGAACCCGGCGCAAACAGCGTCGACGTTCGGCGTCGCGGCGATGCCGCGGATGAACGCGGGTGCCGTGAGCGAGGCGATCCGCAGCTGCGATGTCGTCGTGAGCGGCGGCGGCGGCCTGCTCCAAAACGCGACGAGCCTGCGCAGCCTGCTCTATTACGCCGGCATCATCCGCGAGGCGAAGCGCGCCGGGCGCAAGTGCGCGATCTTTGCCCAGGGGATCGGTCCGCTCGACTTCTTCGGCAAGCAGGTCGTCAAAGGTACGTGCGGTGACGTCGGTCTCGCGATCGTCCGCGATGAGAAGAGTGCTGCGCTCTTGCAGCCGCTCGTGCCCCGCGTGCCCGTCGAGGTCGGCGCGGATCCGGTGTTCCTCGCTCCGGCGGACGCGCCGCCTGCTGCACGAGAGGCCCTCGCGAACGAGGGGATCACCGATGCGAGCGGCGAGATCGTCACCGTCGTCGTGCGGAAGACGAAGATGCTGCCGCGGATCGCGCTCGCCCTCGCGGCCGGCATCGATCGCATCGTCGAGCGGCAAGGAGCCCACGCCGTTTTCGTTCCGCTTCAGCGGCCTGACGATGTCGAGGCGTCGATCGACATCATCCGACGCTGCAAATCTGCGCCGACCCTGCTCGGCGGTCTGCACGATCTGCCGGCCATGACGGCGCTCCTCCGACGCAGCGCCGCGGTCATCTCGATGCGGCTCCATGCGCTCGTCCTCGCCGCGCGCCTCGGCGTGCCGATGCTCGCGATCCCGTACGATCCGAAGGTGAGCGCACTGCTCGACGAGCTGAAGTATCCGCTTCCGGCGTTCGAACGAGGTTCGAGCGGCCCGGCGCTTTTCGACCGATTGTGGGATGAGCGCGCATCGCTCGCGGCGTCGCTTGGCGCGGGCGTGCAGCCGCTCGCGCGACGTGCGTCGTACGCGTTCGACAGGCTTGCGGAGTTCGCCGGAGGCTCGACAGCCTAGGCGTTGAAACGAGCCGGTGTGATGTTCGTGCGCGGAACGCTTCGCCTCGGCCGCATCGCTGGGATAGAGATCGCGGTCCATCCTAGCTGGTTGCTCATCTACGCGCTGTTCGCATGGTCGGCGATCACTGTCGCGCCTTCCCTCGACCCGCATCTATCGAAGACCGGTGTCATCGTGCTCGGCCTTGTCTACGCGCTCGCGCTGTTCTTCAGCGTCGTCCTGCACGAATTGTCGCACGCGATCGTCGCACGGCGTCTGGATATCCCCGTCGGCAACATCACCCTCTTCCTTTTCGGCGGCGTCGCGAGTATCTTGCGGGAGCCCGGAACCCCTGACGCCGAGGTGAAGATGGCTGCCGCTGGGCCGGGCGCAAGCGTCGTGATCTCGATCGTCTGCTCGGGCATCGGCGCCGCTCTACCCTACGGGTGGTGGAAGGATCTTTTCCTCGCGCTTGCGTGGTCTAATGCGGCGCTCGCAGTCTTCAATCTCTTGCCGGCGTTCCCGAGCGACGGCGGTCGGATCTTGCGAGCGATCATCTGGCACTTTCGTCACAGCCAGGCGCGAGCGACGCAAATCGCCGGCGTTGTGAGTCTCGTCGTCGCGGCACTTCTGATAGCCGGCGGCATCTTTTTCACGATCGACGGTGAAAAGGTGTTCGAGACTGGCCCGACGATCATCGTGAGAGGCTGGTGGTGGATCCTCATCGGCTTGTTCTTGGGCCAGGCGGCGCTCGCGAGCATGCGCGGCGCGCGCGTGAGCCTCATCCTCGAGTCGATGCCGGTCAGCGAGTGCATGGCTCGCACGCTCATACCGGTGCCGACGACGACGACGATCGCGGGATTCATCGCGCAGATGGCGGTCGCCGGGCGCTCGGCCGGGTATCCGGTCGTCGATGACGGCGCTTTCGTCGGGCTCGTGACGCTTCAGGACACCGCCGCGGTGCCGCACGTGCTTTGGCCGCAGACGCCGATCACCGCCGTGATGACGCCGTCGTCGCGAACGCCGGCGATATCTGCGCAGATGCCCGCGTTCGAAGCGCTCGAGACGCTCGACTCGCGCCATCTCGGTGAGCTGCCGGTCTTCGAGAACGGCACGCTGACCGGCGTCGTCTCGAAAGAGACGATCTTCGCCGCGCTTCATGCGCGAGGCAAAGCGCTGTCGTGAGTTTCCCGACGCTCGCCGAACATCCGGATAGCGCGAAGCGCGAGGTCGACGTGCTCGCGTTCTGGCGCGAGCACCGCATCTTCGAACGCTCGCTCGAGCAGACGAAAGACGGCCCGCGCTATTCATTCTTCGAAGGGCCGCCGACCGCGAACGGCCGGCCCGGCGTCCACCACGTCCTCGCACGCGCGTTCAAAGATCTGTATCCGCGCTTTTGGACGATGCGCGGCCGTTACGTCCGCCGCAAAGCCGGTTGGGATACGCACGGGCTGCCCGTCGAGCACCTCGTGCAAAAAGCGCTCGGTATCTTCGACAAGAGCCGCATCGAGGCGGAAGTCGGCGTCGCCGAGTTCACGCGCCGTTGCCGCGAAAGCGTCTACGAATACGTCGGCGACTGGAACCGCATGACCGAGCGGATGGGGTATTGGGTCGATCTCGATGATGCCTACTTCACGCTGACGACCGGCTACATCGAAAGCGTCTGGTGGCTGCTCAAGCAGCTATGGGATCGCGATCTCATCTATCAAGACTACAAGTCGGTGCCGTACGATCCGCGCATCGGTGCGACGCTTTCGGATCACGAGGTGGCGCAGGGCTATCGCGAGGTCGACGATCCGTCGGTATTCGTCCGCTTCCGGCTCGCGAACGATCCGACGACGTCGTTCTTGGCGTGGACGACGACGCCGTGGACGTTGCCGGCGAACATGGCGCTCTCGGTCCATCCCGACGTCACGTACGTCACGGTCGAACGCGAAGGCGAGCGGCTCATCGTCGCCGAGCCGCTGGTCGCCAAGGTGTTCCGCGACGAGCCCGTGCGTGAGGTCGCGCGCAAGCGGGGCGCCGACTATGCCGGCGTCCGCTACGAGCCGCTCTACGAGTATTGCACGAGCGATCAGGACCGCTGGTATGTCATCCCGGCGGAGTTCGTGACGACAGACGACGGGACCGGCGTCGTGCACATCGCACCGGCATACGGACCGGAGGATCTCGCGATCGGCAAGGCGCGCGATCTGCCGATCTACTATGCCGTCGACTTGACCGGCTACGTCGTGCCGGAAGTGAAAGTCGCAGCGGGTCTTTTCTTCAAGGACGCGGACAAGCCGATCACCGCCGACCTCAAGGCGCGCGGGCTCATGTTCCGCGCTGAGACGTTCCGTCATACGTACCCGTTCGGGTGGCGCACGGGTGATCCGCTGCTCTACATCGCGAAGACGGCGTGGTTCATCCGCACGACCCGTTTCAAGCAGCAGCTGCTCGAGAACAACGACAAGATCAACTGGGTGCCGGAGACGATCAAGTACGGCCGCTTCGGCAACTGGCTCGAGAACAACATCGACTGGGCCCTGTCGCGCGAGCGTTTCTGGGGCACACCGTTGCCGCTATGGACCGACGGCGAATCGTACGTCTGCGTCGGCTCGGTCGATGAGCTGTCGCGGCTGTGCGGCCGCGATGTCCGCGGCGTCGACCTGCATCGGCCGGCGATCGACGAGATCACCTTCGTCCGCGACGGCCGCGAGTTCAAGCGCGTGCCCGAAGTGATCGACGCGTGGTTCGACTCGGGCTCGATGCCGTACGCGCAGTGGCACTATCCGTTCGAACACTCCGATCTTTTCGAAGAATCGTTTCCCGCCGACTTCATCTGCGAGGCGGTCGACCAGACGCGCGGGTGGTTTTATAGCCTCCATGCGATCGCGACGATGATCTCGCAGTCGCCGGCGTATCGCAACGTCATCTGCCTCGGCCACGTCGTCGACGCTAAGGGCGAGAAGATGAGCAAGAGCAAGGGCAATATCCTCGACCCGTACCTCATCTTCGACGAGCTCGGCGCCGACCCGCTGCGCTGGTATTTCTACACCGGAAGCCCGCCGGGCTCGGGGAAGCGCATATCACTCGAGCTCGTCAACGAGGGTTCGCACGCACTGTTCCGCACGCTGTGGAACACGGCGAAGTTCTTCACGATGTATGCGAACGCGGACGGCATCGGCGTGCCTTCCGAAGTGCCCTTCGACGAACGGAGCGAACTCGACCGGTGGGCGATGGGCCGTCTGAACGAGCTGATCGACGGCGTCACCGCGGATCTCGAGCGCTACGACGCTCAGTCTGCCGGTCGCGCGATCGAGCAGTTCGTCGACGAGCTGTCGAATTGGTACGTCCGTCTGTCGCGCGACCGGTTCTGGAAAACCGCATCGGACGACGACAAAGCATCTGCGAACCGGACGCTCTATCAGTGTCTCACCGGCGTGACGCTGCTGCTCGCGCCATTCGTGCCGTTCTTGGCAGAGTCGCTCTATCAGAGTCTCGTCCGATCGGTCGATCCGAGCGCGCCTGAGAGCGTGCATCTCGCATCCTGGCCGGCCGCGCATCGCGCACACGTCGATCGCGAGCTGCTGGACGAGATGCGGACCGTGCGGACTGCCGTCGACCTCGGGCGCCAGGCGCGCGCGGTCGCGAAGATCAAGACGCGCCAGCCGCTTGCGGCGGCGTTCGTGCGCACGCGGACGAAGATCGACGAAGAAGCGCTGAAGCGCTTCCGCCACCTCTTGCTCGACGAGCTGAACGTCAAGGACGTGCGGGTCGTCGGCATCGACGCGACCTTCATCGAGTACGCGCTTCGGCCAAATCTGCCGCGGCTCGGGCCGCGTTACGGCAAGAAGATCGGTTCGTTGCGGACCGCGCTCGCGAACGCCGACGCGCGTGCTGTCGCTGAAGCGGTCGCCGCCGGCAAGAACTTCGAGGTGTCGAACAACGGCGAGGTCTTCGCCCTTGAGCCCGATGACGTGCTCGTCGACAGCAAGTCCGCGCAGGGGTTCGCGTTCGCGGAGACCGACGGCATGCTCGTCGCCCTCGACACGCGCCTCGATCGCGCGTTGATCCTCGAGGGCATCGCGCGCGAGATCGTCCGGACCGTCCAAGACGCGCGCAAGGCAGCGGGACTCGACATCAGCGACCGCATCAAGCTGCGCGTGGAGACTAAAAAATTCGACATATCGGACTCGCTCACCGAGTGGCGCGACTACGTCGCCGAGCAGACGCTCGCGACGGAGATCAACGGTTCCACCTTCGAACCGTCGTACTCTACGAGCGCCGACGACTGGTCGATCTCACTCGCAAAGTCATAACATACGAACGCGACGTAGCGGTCGAGCTTTAGCTCGACCGGAGGAGACCTTTAAATTGAGAAGCCGCGGCGGTCGACCATGAAGGTCGACCGCTCCCTATCACGCGATCACGCGCGGGCGGTGTACGACTTGGGTTTGGGTGGCTGGACCGGCGGAGCCGATTCGGCAGTCGGACCGGCGCGTTGACAGCGGATCCACATGACGACGCCGAGGATGAACATCGCGATCGTCAGCCATTGCGCCGCGGTCAGACCGAACCACACGATGCCCGGTTCCCGGTAGAACTCGACGATCGTGCGCACCAGACCGTAGCCGGCGATAAACGCCCACCAGATGACGCCGTCGCCTCGCCCTTTCCATCGATGGAGCAGCCAGAGCAGCGGCAGCACGATGACGAGCATCCCGGCGGCTTCGAACAAGACCGAGGGATAGCGGTAACCGACCGCGCTCGGGAACTGCATGCCGATCGGCGAGTCGGTGAGGCGCCCGGGAAGCTCGCCGTTGATGAAGTTCGCGATACGCGTCAGCACGATGGCGAGCGGTATCCATAACGACGTCTCATCCGCAAGACGGTTGAACGAGATCTTGTTCCGCCGCAGGAAGAACCACGATCCGGCGACGGCGCCCATGAGCCCGCCGTGGAACGCCATACCGCCTTCCCAGATCGCGATGAGCTCGAGCGGATGCTGGAAATAATATGAAGCCGGATGGCCGCCGGGCGTCAGCATGTCGGCGATGAGATAGAGCACGCGGCCGCCGACAATGACGCCGATCATCGCGTAGACGACGAATTCCTGCGCCTGATCGACGGTCATGCCTGTGCGAGCGCGGCTGCGCGCGCTCTGCAACTGGAGGTACACCATCAAGGCGCCGAAAAGGTAGGTGAGGCCGTACCAGCGGATCGAGATCGGTCCGAGGTGGATCGCCACCGGATCGAAGTTCGGATACGTGAACCAGTGCGATCCGGCTGCGACTGCGGCTACGAGCACCAAAGTCTCCTACACGGTCCTAGGCGACAAGAGAGCAGGCGCCCCGATAACCATGGCTCAAGCGGTGACTACACCCACGGGCAAGCGAGAAGCGATGCTCCACGCGCTCGCCTTCATCGGTGGTTTCACGTTCGTCTTCGTGATCGCCGGGGCGACGGCGAGCGCCATCGGCACCATTTTCAACGACTATCGGACGATCATCACGACGGTGCTCGGGGTCGTCGTCATCCTTCTCGGCATCAATATGCTGGGCCTGTTCCGCCTTCCGTTCTTGCAGATGGACAAGCGGCTGCGCATCAGACGCCCCGGCGTTTCGTATGCGGGCAGCGTGCTCGTCGGCATCGGTTTCGCCGCGGGCTGGTCGCCGTGCATCGGTCCGATCCTCGCAGCGGTGCTTGCGATGGCGAGCGACGCGAAGACGGTCTACGCGGCGATGGGTCTGCTGCTCATCTATTCCGCAGGTCTTGCGATTCCGTTCTTCCTCACCGCATTCGCGCTCGATCGAGCGCTGCCGATCTTCAAGCGCATGCGCCGCTTCCTGCCGGCGATCGAGTTCGTCGCGGGGTTGTTCGTCATCGCGATGGGGCTCGTGCTCGTCACCAACGAGTGGCTCAGGTTCACCGGCTGGATCTACGCGACGTTCCCGGCGCTCGCGAACGTCGGTACCGGACCGGAGGCGACAGGCGCCATCTCGATCGGGGCGGTCTTCATCGCCGGCCTCGTGTCGTTCATCTCGCCGTGCGTCCTGCCGCTCGTTCCGGTGTACATCTCGTACATCACCGGCCAGACCATCGAGCAATTGGCGGCGGCGTGAAGCGCATCTTCGCGCTCGTCTCGATTGTCGTCATCGTCCTCGATCAGTACACCAAGTATTTGGTCAAGACGTCGTTCATGCCCGACGAGAGCCGCATCATCATCCCGCACGCGCTCTGGTTCACCTACGTGCAGAACCAGCACGGCGCGTTCGGCTTGTTCGGTTCGCATCCGCTCGTGCTCGCCGCGCTCGCGTCGGTCGTCCTCATCTCGTTCTTCATCTGGTATCGCCAGGAGCGCGGCGGCTGGGGGACGCACGTCGCGTTCGCGCTCATCCTCGGCGGGGCCGTCGGGAATATCCTCGACCGGGTCCGGCTCGGTTACGTCGTCGACTTCGTCGACCTCCACTGGTTCCCGGTCTTCAACGTCGCCGATTCGTGCATCACGATCGGCGTCTGTCTGCTTCTCCTTCGCATGCTCATCCAAGAGCGGTCGGCGAGCTCCGAAAGCGAACCCAAGGCGGCGGAATGAGCCGTCCGGTCTCGTTCGACGTACGTCCGGCTGAGGCCGGCGAGCGTCTCGATGTCGTGCTCGCCAAACACGTCGATCGTTCGCGCACCGCATGCGCAGCGATGATAAAGCGCGGTCTCGTGCGCGTCGACGGTCGCGTCGCGAAAGCGGCTCGATCCGTCGCGGCCGGCGAGCACGTCGTCGCCGAACTCCCCGCGCCCGTGAAGCCGTCGGCGGCTCCCGAAGCGATCCCCATCGCGATCGTGTACGAAGACCGCGACCTCGTCGTCGTCGACAAACCGGCCGGTATGGCGACGCATCCCGCGCCTGGGAGCACGCGCGGCACGCTGGTGAACGCGCTGCTCGCGAAACTTGGACCGCTGCCGTCGATCAACGGCGTACTGCGTCCAGGCATCGTCCACCGTCTCGACAAGCAGACGTCGGGTCTGCTCGTCGTCGCGAAGACCGATCGCGCTATGCGCGGACTATCGGAAGCGATCGCGGCACGCGCCGTCAAGCGCGGCTACGATGCGATCGTGTGGGGCGTGCCGGCGAACCGTTCGGGGACCATAGACGCGCCCATCGCCCGCGATGCCGCGGTCCGCACGCGCTTCGCGGTTCGCCCGCAAGGTCGTCGAGCGGTGACGCACTATCGCGTGCGCGAGCGGCTCGGGGCAGGTGACGCGGCGACCGCGCTGCTCGAGCTGCGGCTCGAGACGGGACGAACGCACCAGATCCGCGTCCACTGTGCGGCGATCGGCCATCCGATCGTCGGCGATCAGACCTACGGCGCGGGCAGGCCGCGGCTCGGCGTGTCGCGCCAGATGCTCCACGCGGCTCGATTGGCATTCGATCACCCGGTGACCGGCAAAGCACTCGCGTTCGAATCGAAATGGCCCGAGGATTTCGCCGCGCTCGTCGACCGGCTGCGCCGAGGCGAGGTCGCTCCATGAGCGCGGTGTCATTCTCGCTCGAGGCTACGGACGGGCTTGCGCGCGCCGGCACGTTTCGCACGCGGCACGGCGACGTGGCGTCGCCGGCGTTCATGCCGGTGGGCACGCAGGCATCCGTCAAAGGACTATCGCCCGACGAACTCCGCGTGGCCGGCGCGACGATGATCCTCGCCAACGCCTACCACTGCTACCTTCGCCCAGGCGCGTCCATCATCGCGAAGGCGGGCGGCCTGCACGGATTCATGTCGTGGGATCGCCCGATACTAACGGACAGCGGAGGTTTTCAGATCTTCTCGCTGTCGCGTCTCTCGAAGGTCGACGACGAGGGCTATCACTTCGCTTCGCATCTCGACGGCTCGCGCCACACGTTCACGCCGGAGTCGGTCGTCGCGCTTCAAGAGGCGCTCGGCTCGGACGTCGCGATGGCGCTCGACGACCTTGCTCCTGGCGGCGTCGACGAGAGCGCGGCGGCAGATGCAGCCGAGCGTACGCTTCGCTGGGCCGAACGGACGCTCGCTGCGAAGACAGATGAAAGCCAAGCGACGTTTGCGATCGTGCAGGGGTCGACGTTCGAGAAGTTGCGTCGCGACAACGCTCGCGCGCTCGTCGCCCTCGACTTCCCCGGCTATGCGATCGGCGGGCTGTGGGTCGGCGAGCCGAAGGCGGACGGGTTGCGCGCCGCCGCGATCGTCTGCAAGGAGCTGCCGGCCGGAAAGCCGCGATATCTCATGGGCGTCGGAACTCCCGAAGATATGCTCGCGGCGATCGCCGTCGGCGTCGACCTGTTCGATTGCGTCTATCCGACGCGCTGCGCGCGTCACGCGCTCGCGCTCACCTCGAGCGGCCGGCTCAATCTTCGAAACGCCCGTCACGCCGACGATCTATCGCCGCTCGACGGGCACTGCGGCTGCGCCGCCTGCACGCAGTTCACCCGCGCGTACCTCGCGCACTTGTTTCGAGCCGGTGAGGCGCTCGGACCGCGCATGGTGAGCGTTCACAACATCGCCTTCATGACGCGCCTGGCAAGAGACGCGCGCCGCGCGGTCATAGAAAAGCGATTCGCGCGATGGCGCGCCGAACGCAAGCGCGACCTCACGCCGGAGGATAAGCGCGCTGCGTACTAAAAACGTATCGAACGTGTGAGCGGTAGCGGCGGCGAACTCGCAGCCGCGGTGGCGCGCAGGCTGGAAGACGTGCGCAAGCGCATCGCGTCGGCGTGCGCGGCTGCCGGTAGGCAGCCGGACGCCGTCCGGATCCTCGCGGTCACCAAAGGTTTCGGGCCCGACGCGATCGAGGCAGCACTGGAGGCCGGGCTGAGCGATATCGGCGAGAACTATCTCCAGGAAGCGCAGGCGAAGTTCGCTGCGACTGCGTGGTCTGGCCGTCCGGTCAAACGCCACTTCATCGGCAGCATCCAACGCAATAAGGCGCGCCGCATCGGCGCGCTCTTCGATGTCGTTCAGACGGTCGACGACCTCGAGACAGCGGCGCTCCTCGACCGATGCGCACGCGACGCCGGCAAGACGCTCGATGTCCTGATTCAAGTGAACGTGATCGGCGACCGGCGCGCCGGCATAGCTCCCGACGACTGCGCACGGTTCGCGCGCGAACTCGTCTCGCGTGACGGCCTTCGGTTGCGCGGCGTCATGTCCGTCGGCCCGGCCGATCCAACCGCCACGCGCGAGGCGTTCGATCGTGCCGCCCAAGCGCTCCGTTCCGTACGAGCGGTCGTGAGCGACGCGGACATGCTCTCGCTCGGGATGACCGACGATCTCGAAGCGGCGGTCGCCGCGGGTTCCACGATGGTCCGGCTCGGGACCGCGCTCTTCGGTGCCAGGCAGGCGAAAGGCTAAGGGAAGGTCATGGGTTTTTGGTCGCGACTCGGCAGCATGCTTTCGGCCGGGGCAACGGACGAAGAGGACTTCGACGACGAGTACGACGACGACGTGAAGCACAACGTCGTCTCGCTCGGCGATGCGAAGACGTCGCGCCGCGTCGGCGTGTCGGTCTTCCACCCGCGCCGCTACGAGGAGGTGACCGAGATGGCTGACGCGCTCAGGTCGCGCCATCTCGTCACGGTGAACCTCATCGGGACCGATCGCGTCATGTCGCAGCGCATCGTCGACTTCCTCAGCGGCGTCATCTACACGCTCGATGGCAAGATGCACCGCATCGCGGAGGGCATCTACCTGTTCGTTCCGAGCAACGTGCAGATCAATGCGAAGGACAGCGACATCGTGAGCGAGGCGTTCGCGGTCTGACGACGAACCGACGGCCATGAAGATCACCCCGCTCGACATCGAGCACCGGGAGTTCAAGAAGGCGCTGCAAGGCTATGCGCGCGAGGACGTCGATCAGTTCCTCGACGAGATCATCGCGTCGATGGAAGAGGACATCGAAACGCGCACCGCGCTCGAATCGAAGGTCGCGGATCTCGAGCAGCGCGTCTCGCATTTCCGGGCGATGGAAGAGAGCCTGCAGAGCACGCTCGTCCTCGCGCAGCGTACAGCCGACGAGCTCAAAGCGGCGGCGCATAAAGAGGTCGAGCTCATCAAGCAGCGAGCGAACCTCGATCTCGACAACGAGCTTCAAGCGATCCGAAGGCAGATCGAGGGAGCGCGCTCCGAACTCCAACGCGTCCTCGATCATCTCGAATCGGTCAAGCACGACTTCCGCACGTTCCTCACTCGCCATCTCGCGCTCGTCGACGAATCGAGGCCGTCGCTCAACGCCGCTGGGTCGGCCAACGAGCACGCGTCCTGACGACGGCGTCGGCCACGATCGAGATCATAGTCAAACCGGGCGCGAAAGCGCCCGGGGTCGTTGTCGCGGTCGACGGCGGAATCGTCATCCGCGTGCGCGAGCGGGCGGTCGAAGGCAAAGCGAATGACGCTGTTCGTCGCGCGATCGCCCGTGCTGTCGGCGTGCCGCCGAGCGCGGTGGCGCTCGTCCGAGGCGCCACAGGCCGCCGCAAGCTCTTCAGGATCGAAGGTTTGACGACGGCCGAGGCGAGGGCGCTGCTGGGCGCCTAGTTCAGCTTGATCCGGCCGATGCGCGCGGGGTCGGTATAGCTCGGATCCGTGAACCACATATTCCCGTCGGGTCCTGCGACGACCGCCGTCGGAATCGAAGCCGAGTCGAGCAGGATGTGCCGCTCGAACGTGCCCGTGGCCGGGTTGAAGCGGCTGATCGAATTGCGCAGTGAGTCCGTGATGTAGAAGATGCCGTCGGAGCCTTGCGCGAGGTCGTCGGGATACGCGCCGGCGGTGGGGATCTTGAATTCGGTCACCTTGCCGTTCACGATGACGCCGATCTTCGCGCTGTGCCTTCCAGTGAACCAGACGTTGTGATCCTGACCGATCGTCAATCCCCACGGGTTGTCGAACCGGTGCAGGTTCAAGCTGCTCATGAACCTGAGCGTCATCGGGTTGAAGCGTGCGATGTCGTCCGACGTCGAGTCTGTGACATACATGATCCCATCGGCGCCGGCGATGATCTCCCAGGGGCTCGAACCGGTAGGAAGCGCAAACTCCCGGATCGCGCCGGCCGTCGTTATGCGGCCGATCTTGTCGCCCTGATATTCGGTGAACCAGAGGTTGCCATCCGGACCGACCGCGATGCCGCGCGGTGACGAGTTCGGCGTGGCGATGTCGAACATCGTGAACGTGCCAGTGGTCGTCATCCGGCCGATCCGGTTGGAGCCCGGCGATGTGAACCAGATGTTCCCGTCAGGTCCTGTGACGAGAGCTTCAACATCGTTGTCGGCCGGCTCTCGGAACTCCGTGATCGTTCCATCCGGCGTTATGCGCGCCAACTGGTTCACGTAGAATTCGGTGAACCACAGATTGCCGTCAGGTCCCATCCGGATATACTCGGGCCACGAGCTCTGTGTCGGGGTGGCATAGTAGTCGACCTGCGGCCGGCCGAGTGCGGCGATGAAATTCATCGTTCCGGCTTGGTCGCCGGGGGCGGCCGGTATCGTGGTTCCGGTGCCCGAGCACGCGGCGATGAACGACGCGACAAAAATGATAAACGCGAAACGGTAGATCATGAGACACCTCACCGAACGGAAGGCGATTTGGGATCAGGCTACCGCGCGCCGCTGAAACCCGACTGAAACGTTCGCTGAAATCCGCGATGAGTACCCGCAGTTAGGAGCTGGGCGTACCTGAGTTCGCGCAATCGGCGTGTCCGCATTCGCACCTCTCCGATGGCGTCTGATGCCCCTGTTCGCTGCAATAGTCGCTGCAATACCCGGACTGCTGGCCGGTGATCACGCACTTGCATGCCGAGTGTCCGCACTTGCCCGCCATGATCGATCTCCTCCGCGTGAAACGCAAGCGCCGAGTCGCGCCCGTCGTTTGACTGATATACCCGTCGGGTCAGTCTTCACACGCGCGAAACGGAACACGAGGTCACTACCGGATGGGTCCGGCGCGGTAGAGGCCTCCGTCGAGTACGATCGATTTCCCGTCCCCGGCATCGACCGTGCGGTGGACGTCACTAAGCTCTGGCATGATGAATGCGCGCGTCCGGGCCGGTTCCGCCAAACGCCTCGCACCGCTCGGACTCAGCGTGATGGCGTCCGAGATCGAAGGAGCGAACCAGGCGTCATCGGTTCCGAGATCGAGATCGTACGTCGGCTCTATCGCCGCCGACGTGCTATGTTCCGGCGCGCGGGTCGCCGGTAGGCTGGAGCGGTCGAGGGTCACTGCTCGTCGTAGCCCGCGAGCGCGGCGCGCAGTCCGACGAGCGCGCGTCCGTGCAGCTGTGAAACGCGTTGCTTGCTGATGCCGAGGTGGTCGCCGATCTGGCGCAGCGAGATATTGCCCGCGTAGAACGACGAAACGATGAGACGCTCGCGCGCGGGAAGCGATGAGACCGCCTTGCCGACCGCGCGGCGAAGGGCGAGCCGCTCGAACGCGGCGGCGGGGTCGACGCCGTTCGACGGAAGCTTGTCGCGCAGCGGCTGCGTGTCGTCGGTATTCGGCGCCGGGATATCGATCGATTGGGGCGTCGACCGTCGCAGCGCGATGCGGATCGCGAGAAGCTGGCGTTGATCGAGACCCGCGTTCTGCGCAGCTGCGTCATCTGATGGAGCGACCCCCGACGTCTGCGTCATCGACCAGCGCGATGCTTCGAGCGTTCTGGCGTCACGCCGCACGCGTTCGGGCACGAAATCCATCCTGCGCAGGCCATTGAAGATCGCGCCGCGCACGATCCGGCCCGCCCAATGCTCGAACGTCGCGCCTTGCACCGGGTCGAATCTGTCGATCGCGCGGAGCAAACCGATCGAGCCGTCGCCGATGAGGTCGTCGATCGTGAAGTAGTTTGGAAGTCGGCGGAGCACACAGCCGGCGATCTTGCGAACGAGCGGAAGCGCGGCTTCACAAAGAGCGTCGCGATCGTCGACCGTCCGCGTGCGCGAGTAGTCGACGGCGAGCGCTTGAAGAACCGCGCAACCCGCGGTCACTGTTTGCGCCCCTCGAGAGCATCCATCAGCGACGACTTTAAGCCGATGCCACCGGCGCGCTCGATCGCGCCGGCGAGCGATTGAACGATGAGCTGCGAGAACGCGTCATCGCCCTCGGGCGATGCCGTCGTGCCGTAGTCCGCAGTGTCATCATCACTCGCCGGAGGCGATTCGTGTCTTCCAATGCCCGCCGTGTGCAGCATCTGTCCGAGGATGACTTGTTCGAATTGCCCGCACGTGGCGTCGAGGCTTTCGCTCACGGCTCAACCCTTTTCGAGATTGTTGGCGAGCCGCAGCATCTCGTCGGCGGCCTGCACGGTCTTCGCATTCGCTTCGTACGCGCGCTGAGCGGCGAGGATCGACATCATCTCGTCGACGACGCTGACGTTCGCGCGCTCGAGATAGCGCTGTTCGAGACGGCCGAAGCCGCCGATGCCCGGACGTCCGGACCGGTCGGCGCCGGCCGACTCGGTCGCGTAATACATGCCGTCATCGCCCTGCCGAAGCGCGTTGACGTCGTCGAACGCGTGCAGGTGGACGTACCCGCACCGGACCAGCCTTGCGTTGCCGGCGACGTGGGCGACGACCGCGCCGTCCGGCGACACGTCCATGCGAGTCGTGCCGGACGGCAGTCGCACGCCATCGAGCGACGCGCCGTTCGGAAGCGAGAGCCGACCGTGCGAATCCGGCGTGAAGTTGCCCGCTCTCGTGTATGCGGTGCGACCATCGCGGCTTTTGACGCGGAATAAGCCCTCGCCGTCGATCGCGAGATCGTGCTCGTCGCCGGTCGACTCGAGGCGTCCGGGGGCGAACAGAGTTCGCGCGGCCACGAAGCCGGTTCCAAGAGCGGCTCCGTCGGCCCCGATGAGCTCTGCGAATTCCGGACGTGTCGCGCGGAAGCCGGGCGTGTCGACATTGGCGAGGTTCGAGGAGATCGTATCGAGGGCGGCCTGCTGCGCAGCCATGCCGGCTGCGCCCTCGACGAGCGCGCGATTCACTGTCGCACCGTCGGAACGTCGGTTACCGCACGACGCAACGTCTCATCTGCACGTTGCGCTGCCTTTTCGTCCGCTTCGTACGCTCGTTGCGCGCCGACAAGCGCCGTCATCTCTGCGATCGGGTCGACAGTCGATTCTTCCAAGTAGCCGCTATGGACGGTAGTCGACGCGGCTTTGAGCGGCACGGAACTCGCGGATGCGTTTGGACCGTCAGCGGCGGCGTCTGTCTGCGAGAGGGCGACGAGCCGCAGCGTGTCGACGACTCGACCATCGACGATGACGCGACCGCTCGGTTCGAGATGCGCTCCGTGCGGGAAGCGGACGGGGCCAAGCGCGCCGAGGAGCTTGTTGCCGCGGATGTCCGCTAGACTCGAGTCGTCGGTCCTCGAAATGCGACCGTCGCGCGTGTAGCGGACTCCGTCCGCTGTCGCGACCGCGAAGTAGCCTGGGCCGACGAGCGCGAGATCGGTCGGCACGCCAGTCCGACGGAGCGCGCCTTGACGAGGTGCGCCTTGGGCGGCCGATCCGAGGGTCGAGGCGAACGTGCGACCCGGCCACAGGCGCTCCCGATAACCGATCGTCGATGCATTCGCGAGGTTCTGCGCGATGAGGTCGAGGCGGTCTGCCTGGAGACGCATGCCGGCCGCCGCGCTCGTCAGGGCATCCGGCGTGTCCATTCGAACGAGCTCCTTCCATTGATATTGCCGTTGGGACCGCCGCACGCGGTCCCGATCGTGCGTCGCTCGCCCGAGCGAGAGTATGGCAAAGAATAGGCAGGGTGCGCGACAGAAGTAAGTCGCAGATGTTGCCGCGTTGTGAACGGGGAGACAAGTGACCATGCAAGGGTCGGACGCGATGTGGGTCGACGCCGATTCGTACGAAGCGTACATCGGCCGTTGGAGCCGAATCGCCGCGATGATGTTCGTCGACTGGTTGGGGCTCGCGCCGCGGTCGGCGTGGCTCGATGTCGGCAGCGGGACCGGCGCCCTGACGCAAGCGATCCTCGATAGCGCTCAGCCGTCGCGTATCCTCGGCGTCGATCGATCGCGCGCGTTCGTCTCGTATGCGAGAACGAAAATAACCGATCCGCGAGTCGCCTTCGAGCAAGCCGATGCCGAGCGACTGCCGATGTCGAGCGACTCATTCGAAGCCGTCGTATCGGGCTTGATGCTTAACGCAGTTCCGGATCAGCCCGCGGCGGTTAGAGAATTCGTGCGTGTCGCGAAACCCGGCGGCGTCGTCGCGACGTACCTATGGGATTTCGACGGCGAGATGCAGGTGTTGCGGTATTTCTGGGATGCGGCGAAAGCGCTGGATCCTCTCGCAGATGCGGCGTCCGACGACGATCAAGCGTTCGCGATCTCCAAACCGGATCGGCTCAAGTCAGTTTTCGAGACGGCCGGGCTGTGCGACGTCGAGGTCCGCGCGCTCGACGTGCCCGCGCATTTCCGCGACTTCGACGACTACTGGGCTCCGCTTCAGCGCGGCCACGCGCCGTCGCAAGAGCACGTCGCGGCCTTATCAGACGTCGACAGATCTCGACTGCGCGATCTTCTTCGTACGACGCTACCGACGAAGCCTGACGGCTCGATCGAGCTCATCGCTCGTGCTTGGGCGGCTAAGGGGAGAAAAGCCTGAGCCGTAGCAGCCGAGTCGGTCCTGACAACTCGGCCATCAGAACTGTCCGCACGTGTCGCTCGCGCGACGAGGTTGTTCGAGCACCGCAATCACAGCCCGGCTTTTGACCACCCCACCCGCGATCAAGTCCATGCCGCTCACAAACGTCGTCACTGAAGCGACTGCGTGGACGTCGAAGATATCGAAGAAGCGAACGCGGCCGGCGCAAACGAGCGGCTGGAGGTCGCCGGGGAAATCTCCGGCATCGTAGGACTCGACCAGCCCGTATTGCTTCGCATACGGCGCGGCGCGCAAACTTTGCTCGATGAGGTCGTGAAGTCTCCTCTTATGCGCGGCATCCGTGAAGAACAGATCGCCGAAAGCGAGGGACTTGCCAGTCGAAGCGTCCAGGTTCTGTGTCCACCGAAAGTCGTTTGGATGCGCGCTCGGAGTCGCAGCATAAAAACCATCACCGACAACGCTGATGAAGGAACGCCCGCGAAAGCCAACGCGGAACATCGTACTGACCAAGACCGACGCATGGCCGAACTGTGTCGGGTAACCGTTGCTCTTGAGCTGCGCGTCAAGCGCCGCCATTCGATGTTCGCACCTCTCCATCGGTGGGTGCACATTCGGCGCTCGGGCGAACGACAGGTCTGGGAAATACGGCGCGGGGAAGTCGAAATAGCGTTTTCTAAATTCTCCGTTGATCTTCGATTCGATCGAGGCCGACGCCAAGCCGGTGACCTGCGGAAACCTTATATCGACGGAACACCAGCCGTGCGGCGATGAGTCGAGGAAGTGTACCGAGCCGACGATCGGCAAAGCGCTAGCAAACACTAGAAGTGATGCGACTATCGTTGTCACGCCCCAACGATTTGACGGCGGGCGCGCCATCCATTTGCCAAGACCGCGGCGGTCGACCATAAAGGTCGACCGCTCCCCATCTACGTGGAAATGTCGCGGCGGTCGAGCTGAAGCTCGACCGCTACGCGTCAGACGAGGAGATTGCGGCCTGTCATCTCCGCAGGCTGCGGCAGATCCATGAGCTTGCACATGGTTGGCGCGACGTCGCAGAGCTTGCCGCCGTCCGCGAGCTTCCCGCTTACAGGTTCGGAGACGAGCACGAGCGGCACGTCGTTGATCGTATGCGCCGTCAACTCGCCGCCGGTGGCGAGGTCGATCTTCTCCTCGGCGTTGCCGTGGTCGGCCGTGATGATCAGCATCGCACCGGTCTCGAGGGCGGCGTCGACGATCTTGCCGACGCAATCGTCGACGACCACGAGCGCCTTGATAATCGCATCCCACTTGCCCGTGTGGCCGACCATGTCGGGATTCGCATAATTCATGACGATGAGCGCGTACTTGCGAGAGCGGATCGCCTCGAGGGCCTTCTCGGTGATCTCAGGCGCGCGCATCTCCGGGAGATGATCGTACGTGCCAACCTCTCGCGCGGAAGGCACGAGGACGCGGTCTTCAAGCGGGAACGGGTCCTCGCGGCCGCCGGAAAAGAAATAGGTGACGTGCGCGTACTTCTCGGTCTCCGCGAGCCGCAGCTGCGGCTGCGACGCCGTCGCGACGACTTCTCCGAGCGTCCATTGTTCGAAGATCTTGCCGAACATGACCGGGTTCTCAAACGTCGCGTCGTAGAGCGTCATGATCGCGAACACGAAATCGTTGAAACGCTTGACCGGGAATTCCGCAAACGACGGATCGGAAAACGCGCGCGTCAGCTGCCGAGCGCGGTCCGGGCGGAAGTTGAAGAAGAGACACGCATCGCCGTCGTGGACGATCGGATCGATGTCGCCGATGATCGTCGGCTTGACGAACTCGTCGTCCTCGCCGGCTGAGTACGCCATCTCGAGGCCGGCGATCGCGCTGTCCGCGTTCAATGCCTTTGCGTTGACGAGGGCCTCGTACGCAAGGCGCGTCCGCTCCCAGCGCTTGTCCCTGTCCATCGCGTAGTAACGGCCGGAGATCATCGAGATCGAGGCGTTGCCGTGCTCGGCGAGCTTGCGCTCGAGCCGTTCGAGGTAGGGACCGGCGCTCCGCGGTGGCACGTCGCGTCCGTCGAGAAACGCGGCGACCTTGACGGGCACGCCCGCCGCCTTCGCGGCATCGATCAAAGCATCGAGGTGTTCGAACGACGAATGGACGCCGCCGTCCGACACGAGTCCGAACAAATGGAACGTTCCGCCCGTCCGCTTCGCGTGCGCGAAGCACTGCTGCAGCGTGGGGTTCGTCGCGAACGTCCCTTCCTTTATAGAGCGATCGATACGGGTGACGCTTTGCAGGACGACGCGGCCCGCGCCGAGATTGAGATGTCCGACTTCGCTGTTGCCCTGTTGGCCGCGCGGGAGCCCCACCGCTTCTTGCGCCGCACCGATAACCGTGTTGGGATACTTCTCGAGCAGCGCGCGATAGCGCGGCATCTGCGCCTGCGCGATCGCATTGCCTCGCGTCTCGTGGGAGACGCCGAAGCCGTCGAGGATGCAAAGAATGACGGGTTTCGATGTCGCGGCATCGCTCACGCGCGCATCTCCGCGCCGCTGGAGACGAGCTTGAGGAACGTCGCGGCGTCGAGACTCGCCGAGCCGACGAGTCCACCGTCGATGTTCGGCTGGGCGCAGAACTGCGCCGCGTTGTCGGCCTTCATCGATCCGCCGTAAAGCACGCGCGCCTCGTCGAGTCCGCCGAGGCATTGACGGATGTAGCCGATCGTGCGGTTCGCCGAATCCGGATCGTCGGCAAGACCGGTGCCGATCGCCCACACCGGTTCGTATGCCACGACGAGGTTCGCGCGTTCGCCGTCTTCGAGGTGTCCGAGACCGTCGGAGACCTGCTGCATAACGCGCTGAAGGGTCAACCCGCCCTTGTACTCGTCGAGCGTCTCGCCGACGCAGACGATCGGCGTGATCCCCTCGGCGAGCAGTGCGGTGATCTTCTTCGAGACCATCTCATCGGTCTCGCCGAACAGCCGTCGACGTTCCGAATGCCCGACGATGCAGTACTCGCACCCGAGCGCGCCGAGCATCGCCGCGCTCACCTCACCGGTGAACGCACCCTGCTGTTCCCAATAGCAGTCTTGCGCGCCGTAGCCGATCGTCGTGCCGTCGAGCGCGGTGCGTACCGTCTCGAGATCGATGAACGGCGGCAAGAGCGCGATGTCGGTCTTCGGGATGAGTTCTTCGGCGCCGGGAAGGAACGCGTCGATGTACGCGCGCGTCTCGTCGGGCGTCTTGAAGCATTTCCAATTGGCTGCGAATAGCGGCCGGTGCGTCACGCTGGCTTCGCGCTCCGCAGCGCGGCTACGCCGGGCAGGTCCTTGCCTTCGATATACTCGAGCGTTGCGCCGCCGCCGGTCGAGATGTGCGTCATCTTGTCGGCGAAGCCGAGCTTGTGCGCCGCTGCAGCCGAGTCGCCGCCGCCCACGACCGATACGGCGCCCGAATCGACGATCGCCTGGCCGACTGCTTCGGTGCCCGCAGCGAAAAGATCGTTCTCGAACACGCCCATCGGCCCGTTCCAGAGCACCGTCTTCGCATCCAGGATGACGCCGCGGTAGTCCATCGCGGTTCCGGCGCCGATGTCGAGGATCATGTCGTCCGGCTTGACGTCGGCGATCTTCACATCTTGCGTGTCGACATCGGGCGCGAGCTGCTTCGCAACGATCGCGTCTTTCGGCACGTGGAGCTTCGCCTTGAACTTGTGATGTTTGATGCCGTCGAGAACGCCGAGCGCCGGGCCGAGATCCTTGTCGCAGAGCGACTTGCCGATCGGCTGCCCTTCGGCGGCGAGCAGCGTGTTCGCCATGCCGCCGCCGACGACGACCGAGTCGCAGATCGACATGAGCCGGTCGATGACCTCGATCTTGTCCGACACCTTCGCGCCGCCGAGCACGGCGACGAACGGGCGCTTCGGATGCTCGAGGATCGAGTCGAGCATCTCGAGCTCTCGCGCCATCAGCGGTCCCATGTACGCAGGTAGATATTTCGCGATGACGCTCGTCGACGCGTGCGCGCGGTGCGCGGTGCCGAACGCGTCGTTGACGTAGATGTCGCCGAGCGACGCAAGGCTCCGAGCGAACGTGTCGTCGCCCGCCTCTTCTTCTTTGTGGAAGCGCAGGTTCTCGAGCAGGAGCACCTCGCCGTCTTTGAGCGCGTCGACCGCCGCCTGAGCCTGCGGCCCGATGCAGTCCGGTGCGGTCTTCACGTCGATACCCAACTCCGCCGATAGCGCACTCGCGACAGGCGCCATCCGGAGCGATTCGACGACGGTGCCGTTCGGCCGTCCGAGGTGCGACATGACGATGACCTTAGCGCCGCGTTCGCTCAAGCTCCGGATCGTCGGCACTGCAGCGTCGATCCGCGTGAGGTCGGTGACCTTGCCGCCGTCGAGCGGCACGTTGAGGTCTTCGCGGACGAGGACGCGCTTGCCCGCGACGTCGATCGACGCGAAGTCGCTCAAGCGCGAGCGCCGGCGGTCACGCGCTCTTTTTCGAGGACGAACGCGGTGAGGTCGGCGAGCCGGCACGAGTAGCCCCACTCGTTGTCGTACCACGCGACGACCTTGAGCAGGTTGCCTCCGACGACCATCGTCGACAACGAGTCGACGATCGACGAACGGCTGTCGCCCTTGAAATCCGTCGAGACGAGCGGCTCGTCGGTGACGCCGAGGATACCCTTCATGCGATCGCTCGATTCGGCTTTTCGGAACAGCGCGTTGAGATCGTCCTTCGTCGTCGGTTTCTCGGTGAGGACGACGAGATCGATGATCGATACCGTCGGCGTCGGCACGCGAAGCGAGAATCCATCGAGCCGGCCCTTCATCTCGGGGATGACGAGGTAGATCGCCTTCGCGGCGCCCGTCGTCGTCGGGATGACGTTGATCGCGGCGGCGCGCGCGCGCCGCAGATCTTCATGCGGGAAGTCGAGGATGCGCTGGTCGTTCGTGTACGAATGCACCGTCGTCATCGTGCCTTTGACGACGGTGAGTGCGTCGTGGACGACCTTGAGCGGCGGCGCGAGGCAGTTGGTCGTGCACGACGCGTTCGAGATGATCTTGTGCTTGCTCGGATCGAAATCGTCTTCGTTGACGCCGAGGACGATCGTCACGTCTTCGTTCTTCGCCGGCGCCGAGATGATGACGCGCCGCGCGCCGGCGTCGATGTGCGCCTTCGCCTTGGTTGCGTCGGTGAAGAAGCCCGTCGATTCGATGACGAGATCGATCTTGAGATCCTTCCAAGGGAGCTTGGCCGGGTCGCGCTCTTGGATCAGCTTGATCGTGCGTCCGTCGATGGTGAACGAGTCGGCGGTGTTCGAGACCGTGCCGGGATAGCGGCCGTAGGTCGAGTCGTACTTGAAGAGGTGCGTCGCGGTCTTCGCGTCGCCCAAGTCGTTGACGGCGACGATCTCGAGCTCGGGGTGGCGCTCCATGAGCGTGCGAAGCGCTTGACGGCCGATGCGGCCGAAGCCGTTGATGGCGATGCGGGATGCCACGACGCTATAGCCCTCCAGGAAATCGGTAGGCCGAACAATACCCTCGGCGTCCCGCCCTGCCCTCCCCAGGCTGCGACGAAGGTCGGCCGACGAGGCGGTTCGATTTGTCCCACCGCCTGCTTCAAAGGCGCTTATTGCCTGTGTTTTGCAGTGCCTCGGCGCGTCCGCGCCGGCTTGCCGATCAGCGCGAGCGCACGCATCCGATAGCCCATCGCCGCTTTGGTCACGCGCGGTCTTGCGCGCTCGGCAAGCTCTGCGAGCGTCAGCTCCGGATGCGCGATACGGAGTTGTGCCGCTTGCGCCAAGGCCGGACCGAGCCGCGACAAGCCGACCGATCGGATCGCTCGCATCGCCGCCTCGCGGTGGCGCGCGCTTGATGACGCAGCCCGAGCGGCGTTGGCGGACTCGCTGTTCACGCGTCTACGAATATCGTTCTTCGTCTGACGCACGGCGCGGACGTTGTCGAGCGCGAAGACCGCTTGTGTCGCGCCCATCTGGCCGAGAAGGTCGGCGATGCTCTCGGCGCCCTTGACGTAAGCGAGCGGTCTGCCGCGGCGTCTGCTGATCCCAGCGTCGACGGATACCGACGCGAGCGCTTCGCACAACGCGCGCGCGTCGTCGTCGCGACGGCAGAAGAACTCGAGATGATAGGACCGCGCCGGATCCGACACCGATCCGCTCGCGAGAAATGCGCCGCGCAGCCAAGCGCGACGGCAGCAGCTGCGTGCGGGCACCGTCGCCGTCGAAAACGGTACCGCCGGACGTACGGTGAACATCGTTCGGTCGGCCAGACGTGCCGTGCGCGTGCGATCCGCAACGGCATCGATGCCGGCGGCTTTCGCCGCGGCGAGGGCGGCGCGTGCGACAGCGCTCCGCTCGGTCGCGACGATGATCTGCGAGCGACCGGCGTTCGAAAATCGCGACGCGCCGCGGACGAACGCGCCGGGGCAGCACGACCGCTCGAAGCGGACGCGTGCGATCTCGTCCTTCGCATCGCCTGAATAGCGGGAAGTCAGTGCCGGCATGTCACGACCGCGGCGGTCGACCGTGAAGGCCGACCGCTCCATCTTCATACCGCGGCGGTCGAGATAGATCTCGACCGCTCCCTTTCAAATCGATCGTTCGCATCCTAAGCATCGGCGGTGTGGGCGGTGCGCTCGTCGATGCAGCGGGCGTAGAGCGATTCCATCTGATCGGTGAGGCGGTCGATGGAATACGGCAATGCCGCTCGTCGCGCGGCAGCGCGCAAACGCGATCGCTCGGCGTCCCCGGCGCGCAGCAGCGACAGGATCGCGTCGGCCAGCGACGACGGATCCTCCGCCGCGAGCGCGCCGGCGTCAGCCGGCACGACTTCCCGCGAAACCGGACAGTCGACGGCAGCGACCGGCAATCCATGCGCCATCGCCTCGACGAGGACGAGCCCCTGCGTCTCCGTCGTCGACGCGAATGCGAAGGCGTCAGCGGCTTGGTAGTAGCTGCCGAGGTCCGGCTTATCGAGCGCTCCGACGAATTCGATGCGAGAAGCGCAATCGAGAGCGGCTGCCTGCGCGCGCAGCTTGCTCTCGTGCGGGCCGACGCCGGCGATGGCGAGACGCGCTTGCGGCAGCGACGCGGCGACGATCGCGAATGCGTCGATGACGAGCGAGACGTTTTTCTCCTTCCCAAGCCGGCCGGCGTAGAGGACGAGCGGTCCGCTCGCCGCCGATCGCAACGCTGCGGCGTCCGGCGAACCGCCCCGGAACGCGTCGAGATCGACGCCGGTCGGGATCACGGTGATCGGGCGGTGCACGCCGTATTCTCGCAAGACGTGTCCGATCTGCTCCGTCGGCGTGACGACCTCGCTGCAGCGATTGCAGAACTCGCGCGAGATCCAGACCGCCTGCGCTTTCGTCACGCCGCTGCTCAGCGGCAGGTAGTGCGCGTATTCCGTCCAGCGCGTGTGGTAGGTGAAGACGAGCGGTATCGACCGGCGCTGCGCCAAGAACGCGCCAAGACAGCCGACGAAGAAGAGCGAGTGCGTGTGGACGAGGTCGAACGGCATCTGAGGCAGCGATAGCATGAGCGCGGCGGGCAGCGGAAACGCCATGCGGATCTGCTGGTAGAACGGGAACGGAACGGAGCGGAAACGGAAGACGTCGGGATCGCGGTCGTCGATGCTGTCGTGCGCCGGGGCGAAGACGACGACGCGGTGTCCTCGGCGACGCAGGCTGTCGACGGTGCCCGCGATCGACGTCACGACGCCGTTGATCTCCGGCCGGTACGAGTCGGTGAACATGCCGATCGTGAGACGGCGAGCGCTCAAAGGCCCGGACCGGCGACGCGTTCGTCAGAAAGGATGTCGTAGAGCGTTTCCGGCTTGACGCGCGCACCCGGTCGATCGGGAACCGCCGTGATGCGCACGCGAACATCTCGCGACGCGTAGTGGATGAGGAGCTCGTCGCCGGCCTTCACCTGATGCGATGGTTTCACGGCGTGGCCGTCAAGCTCGATCCGTCCGGCGTCGAGCGCTTCCTTCGCTGCCGTACGGCGTTTCGCAAGACGCGATACTTTAAGGAACTTGTCCAGCCTCATGATCTTTCGCGCGCTTCCACAAGACGTCGAGGTCCTCGAGGCTTCGCCCGGCGAGCGCGGTCGCGCCGCCGCCCGCCATGCGTTCCATCGAGGCGAACCGCTCGCGGAACTTCGCGTTCGCGGCGCGCAGTGCCGCTTCCGCGTCGACGCCGAGGCGGCGGGCGAGATTGACGATCGTGAAGAGCACGTCGCCGAGCTCCTCGCGGATATGCGCGGTCTCGCCGCTGTCGAGAGCGACGTGCAGTTCGCGGACTTCCTCGTCCAGCTTGTCGACGACGCCTTCGGCGCGGGGCCAGTCGAAGCCGACCGTCGCCGCCTTCTCTTGGATGCGTTGCGATCCGAGGAGCGAGGGCAAGCTCTTCGGGATGCCGTCGAGGAGCGACTCCCGATGTTTGATCGCCGCCTCTTGGGTCTTGATGAGCTCCCACGACCGCATCTGCTCCTGCGACGTCGAGATGCTCGCGTCGCCGAACACGTGCGGGTGACGGCGGATCATCTTGTTCGCGAGCGCGTCGATGACGTCGGCGACCGTGAATTGGCCGCGCTCGGCCGCGATCTGCGAATGGAAGACGATCTGCAAGAGCAAGTCGCCGAGCTCTTCGTACAACTTTTTCGGATCGCGTTCGTCGACGGCCTCGACGACCTCGTGCGCCTCTTCGACGAGGTACGGCAAGAGCGACTCATGCGTCTGTTCGCGATCCCACGGACAGCACGCGCGCAGCCGGGTCATGATCTCGACGAGCTCTTCCCACGTGTGATGGATCGCGACGGGCGGCAGCGGCAAAAGCGGCGCCGATGCCGCGGCCGAGAGAGCCGAGCGCGGCACGCCGGGGACGATATCGACGTCGACGCCGCGTGCGGCGAGCTCGCGCAACAGATGCGGGAGGCCGGGGAAGTCGATGAGGGGATGTCCGGGAACGCCGATTGCGGCATCGCCGGCGGCTGCATACGACGCCGCGGCCGAAACGGCGTCACCGACGCCACGCAATAACGCGGCCGCGTCGAACGGAGCGGCTTCGATCTTGACGCCGCGCGTTTTGAGATACTCGACGAGCGCCGGCGGCGTCGAGCATACGACGACGCGCCGCGCGCGTTCCAAACGCTCGAGTGAACCGAGCGTGAGAAGCGCGGCATCGCTCGGTCCTAGTCCGACGATGGACAGCGTGGGCATCGCCAAATACGTTAGCCGAAAACCGAGCGGTCGACCTTTCGCGACAAAAAATGGAGCGGTCGACCATTACGGTCGACCGCTACGTCTCGCCTGGAGGTGAACGGAACTCGCGGCCTACCCGTTCACTTGCCCGAGGGCTGCGGTGCGCTGGCAGCCGGCGACGGCTGCGGTGAGGGGAACGTATCGGCGAACTGCGGATCTTGAACCGATATGTTCGATCCCTGCATGATCTTGTCCATGAACGCCGGGTACTGGGTCTGCTCTTGCGCCGAGAGCATGTTGTCGAGGATCTTCTGGCGCGAGTTCGCGACCGTCGCGACCATCGCGGGCTTCGTCTCCTCGACCTGGATGATGTGCCAGCCGTACGGGCTGTGCACCGGTGCGCTCGTCTGGCCCGGTTTCATCGCGAACGCCGCGTCGGAGAACTCCTTGACCATCGCGCCTTTCGTGAAGAAACCGAGCTCGCCGCCCTTATCCTTCGTCCCAGGGTCGGTCGAGTATTGCGCCGCGAGCTTCGCGAAATCGCCGCCGCTCTTGAGCTTCGCCTCGATCATCTGGGCGGTCGCAAGCGTTCCGACGAGGATATGACGAGCGCGGACTTGCGCCTGCTGGTCGAGCAGCGAATGGTTTTGCGCGAGGTAGTCGTTCAGCTGCTTGTCGCTGACGTGGATCGTCGCGTCGACGGCCGCTTTGATGATCAGCTGCTGGCGCAGGATATCGCGAAGGTCTTGCTCCGTCATGCCCTGCTGCTGGAGCGCTTGTTGCAGCTGCGTGTCGGAAAGGCGCGCCTTGATGTCGGTGATCTTCGCGTCGACGTCGGCGTCCGTCACCGTGATGTTGTGGTCCTTGGCGTACTGGAAAACGAGGTCTTGCTCGACCATGCCGCGCAGCACTTGGCCTGCGACCGGTTGCTTCTCGAGCTTCGCGTCGAGCTCGCCTTTGGTGACCTTGTAGCCATTGGCGGACACGAGCGTCTTGTCTTCGGCCGAACAAGCGGACGCCACGAGCGACAGTGCGATGCCGGCGGCCGCGAGGGCCAGCGTCGCGAAACGGTACTTCATCATTCCTCCAACGAGATAGTTTTGCAAACCCGGTTCAGAGCGCTGCGACGATCGCGCGAACGGTCGTGAGCCGTCCGTCGCCGCCGTCACCACGCGTCGGCAAGTGCGCCACTATTGCGCCTTGGGTGAATCTGAAGTTGCCCCGGGTGAGGGACGTCAGCGCATCAAGCGCGTTTTCGGATAAGGAAAATCGCCGCCCGACGTCGAGCGTCAGCCGCCGCTGTTCGAGCGCGAGTTTTGTGACTCCTTTCCCGGCGGCCAGGACACGCACGCGCGACAACTCTAGCAGTGCGTCGACTTCTTCAGGAAACGCCCCGAATCGGTCCCGCAATTCATCTGACACCATATCGATCTCTTCGATCGTTCGCGCGGCCGCGAGCCGCTGATAGAACGCGATCTTCTGACTCGCGCCTTGGACGTAATCCGACGGGATGTATGCGCTCACCGGGATGTCGAGCACCGGCGGGGGTTCGTCGTCGGGCATCGGTTGATCGCGAAGCTTCGCGACCGCCTCTTGCAATATCTGGCAATAGCCGTCGAAGCCGACGGCCGCGATGAAGCCATGTTGTTGACGTCCGAGCAGATTGCCCGCTCCGCGTATCTCGAGATCGCGCATCGCAAGCTGCAGACCGGAGCCGAGATGCGAGAACTCGCGGATCGCTTCGAGCCGGGCCGAAGCGGTCTCGGAAAGCGAGCGATGCGGCTGATAGAGGAAGTACGCGTACGCCTGATGCGCGCTTCGTCCGACGCGTCCTCGCAGCTGATAGAGCTGCGCGAGTCCGAACCGATCGGCGTTGTTGATGATGATCGTGTTCACGTTCGGTATGTCGAGCCCGTTCTCGATGATCGTCGTCGACACGAGTACGTCGAAGCGTCCTTCGACGAAGTCGATCATGACCGTCTCGAGTTCGCCTTCGCGCATCTGACCGTGCCCGACGCGGATACGAGCTCGCGGCGCGAGCCGCTGCACGGCCGCCGCGACGCCATGGATCGTCTCGATGCGGTCGTGGACGAAGTATACCTGTCCGCCTCGGTCGAGTTCGGCCCGCAGCGCCTGCGCTATGAGCGCGTCGCTCGTGGGGGTGACGACGGTCTTGATCGCCATGCGGTTGACGGGCGCCGTCCGGATGAGCGATAGGTCGCGCACGCCGAGCATCGACATGTGGAGCGTCCTCGGTATCGGCGTGGCCGAGAGCGTGATGACGTCGACGCTGCGGCGCAATTCCTTGAGGCGCTCTTTATGCATGACGCCGAAGCGCTGCTCTTCGTCGACGACGACGAGACCGAGACGCGAGAAGCCGACGTCCTTCTGCAGGAGGCGGTGCGTGCCGATCGCGATGTCGATCGAGCCGTCGAGCAGGCCGCGGAGCGATTCCTTCTGCTGCTCGCGCGTCCGGAAACGCGATAGGAGCGCACTCTTCACCGGAAAGGCGGAGAAGCGTTCGGTGAAGTTGCGGAAATGCTGCGCGGCGAGCACCGTCGTCGGTGCGAGCACCGCGACCTGGCGCCGATCCATGATCGCCTTGAACGCCGCGCGGATCGCGACTTCAGTCTTTCCGTAGCCGACGTCGCCGCACACGAGTCTGTCCATCGGCCGCGGCTTTTCCATATCTTCCTTGACCGCGTCGATCGCCGCGCGTTGATCCGGCGTCTCGTCGTATGGGAACGACTCTTCGAGCTCGGCTTGCCACGGCGAATCGGCGGCGAACGCGTGACCCTTCGCCATCTCTCGCTCCGCGTAGAGCTGCACGAGCCCCTCGGCGATCTTCTCGACCGTTTCGCGCACGCGCGATTTCGTCCGCGCCCAATCGCTGCCGCCCATGCGCGAAAGCCGGGGCGTGGCGCCGTCGCCCGCGACGTACTTGCGGATGAGATGCATGTGATCGGTCGGGACGTATAAGCGGTCTTCCCCGAGATATTTGAGCATGACGAAGTCGCGGTCGAAGCCGTCGATCGTGATCTTCTCGAGTCCCAAGTATTGTCCGATGCCGTGGTTCGCATGGACGAAGAACTCGCCGACTTTGAGATCGGCCTCGGTGAGCGGCACGCCTTCCTTCGCTGCTCGAAGCTTGTGGCGCCGGGCGGCGTGTCCGAAGAGTTCGAAGTCGCCGATCACGACGATGCCGTGACGAGTGAGCTCGAAGCCCGCATCGAGCGTGCCCTCGACGACGATCACCGCACCATGCTTGTCGCTCGCTCGAGTTTCGGCCGGCACCGGCGATAACGATATATCGTGTTCGGCGAGGACCTCACGCACGCGCCGGTGTGCGACGGAAACGACGGCGACCGTCTCGCCGGCTCCTGACCGGCGGATCACCTCCTTGGCGAACTCTCCCATGCTGCGCCCGAATGCCGGCGCCGGCTGAGAGGCGATGACGACATGGGTGTCCGCAGCTCGCGCGACGCGTACGTCGCCGAGCGTCGTCGCGAACGAAACGACCGGATGCGATGCCGTGAGCGCGACAAGGACTTCGAACGGAATCGCGCGTGGAGCTGGATCGGATTCGTCGCCGGCGCCGAGCTTCGCTCGGCCCTCGGTCGAGATAGATCTCGACCGCTCCCCGGCGTCGACTTCGACCTCGAGATCGGCGGCGAGGACGGTGGCGTCGTCGCGCTCGCGCGCGAGCGCATCTTCGATCGCGCTGATCGCCGCCGGATCGTCGAGGACGACGATGCGCCGCGCCACGTATTCGAGCGCGCAGCGCCCGCTCTCGCTCGCCTCGTCGCGCCACGGTGCGATGGCGAGGGAATCGACCGCACCGGTCGACCGCTGATCGTGCAGCGCGAACGCCCGCATCGACTCGATGCGATCGCCGAAGAACTCGAGGCGGACCGGCGCCTGCGCGGTCGATGCGAAGATGTCGATGATGCCGCCGCGGACCGCGAACTCGCCGACCGCGTCGACGACGTCGACCCGCTCGTAGCCGAGCTCGACGAGCGAGACGAGCAGCGCTTCCCACGCGCGTTCGTCTCCGACACGCAGCGTAAGCGTCGCCGCTCTGAACGCATCTGGATCCCATAACGGCTGTCGCATCGCCGCCTGCGAGATGCAGTATATCCCGGGTGCACCGGCAGCGAGTGCCGCCAGCGTCTCGAGCCGCGCGCTGCGCTCCGCCGGATTTGCGAGCGCATGTGGCTCGTCGTCGCGCGGCCGCAGCACGCGGACGGGCGAACCTTCGTCTTCGAGATAAAAGGAACAGTCGCTCGCGAAGCGATCGGCTGCGTCCGCCGTCGCCGTCCAAGCGAACACGCAGCCGCCAAGCTCGCGCCAAAGGGCGGATACGACGAACGGGTGCGCGCCGCCGAAGACCTCGCGGATGTCGACGCTGGCGCCCTGGCGGCATGCGCGGACGAGCGCCGCGAACGCGTCGGTGTCGCGCAGCGTGCGAGCGAGGTAGCGGGCGATGTGCGCCAAGTCCAAGTCCCCAAAGCGGTATGAGCCGGGTCGCGCCGACCCGGCCTATCGAAGAAAACGCTCGCGAAGGTTCGGCCCGCGGCCGTACGGTAACCTGTCGCGGGTACACGGCAGTCAAAACCGCATGAGGTCATCTGTGCGAAAAACGGCCGCGGCGTGGATCACCGGAGCTTGCCTCGCCATCGTCTGTGCGGGCGGCTCGGCCGCAGCCTTGCCCGGACCTGACAGCGATAAAGCGTCGACCGCGCCGGCCTCGGCATCTGCGCATGCGAGAGCCTTGATCTGCCCGAAGCCTGCCGATCCCATCAAGATCCGAGTGGTGCGCATATCCGAAGATCCGATACGCGTCGGCACGTCGGTCTCGGGAACGGTCATCGCGACGTGCAACGTCGCAGCCGTGACGGCTCAAGTCGGCACTTTCCGCATCGGTGTGCCCAAGCGGTCGCCGGGCGTATTCCAGACGACCGTCGAAGTTCCACGACTCGCATGGCCCGGACATTTCAAACTCATCGTCACCGCCATCCGCACCGACGGTTTTTCGATCCACGAGACCATCCCGATCGTCGTGACCTGGTGAGTCCAGCCGGGCCGCGCGCGGTCGTGCTCGTCGTCGATTCGGGAGGCATCGGCGCCGCACCGGATCACGAGCGCTTCCACGACGCGGCGGATGTCGACACGCTGGGCAACGCATCGCGGGCGGCGGGCCGCCTCGCGCTTCCGACGTTCGAACGTCTCGGACTGGGTAACATAGCGAAGGTGGCAGGTGTGGCGCCTGTTACGGCCCCGCTCGCATCGGTCGGACGTTTGCGCGAGCGCAGCGCAGGCAAAGACACGATCACCGGTCATTGGGAGATGATGGGCATCGTCATCCGCAACGCGTTCCCGACGTACCCGAACGGGTTTTCGCCTGAAGTCGTCGAGCGGTTCGAGAAGATCGCGGGCAGCAAAGTTCTTGGCAATCGGGCCGCGTCCGGCACGCAGATCATCGAAGAACTCGGCGCGGAACACGTGCGAAGCGGCCGGCCGATCCTCTACACGTCGGCGGACTCCGTCTTCCAAGTCGCGGCACACGAAGAAGTGGTGCCGGTCGAGACGCTGTGGGACTGGTGTGCACGCGCGCGAGAGATGCTCGTCGCGCCGGATCGAGTCAACAGAGTCATCGCACGGCCATTCATTGGCGAGCAAGGTCACTACATCAGGACCGCAAATCGCCGCGATTACGCCGTCGAGCCGCCGTCGCCGAGCATGCTGGAAATCCTCGAGGACGCCGGGATTTCGACGTGCGGCATCGGCAAGATCGGCGATATATTCTGCTGCCAGGGTATTGCGGCCGGTCAACGAACAGCCGACAACGACGAGGGCATCGCGCGCACCATCGAGTGGCTCGACGGCGACAGCGGCGGTTTTTGCTTCACGAATCTCAACGACTTCGACTCGAAGTACGGCCATCGCCGCGACGCTGACGGTTACGCGAAAGCCCTGATCGACCTCGACGGCAAACTGCCACGCATCTTGGATCGACTGAGGACAGGTGACCGCTTGATTCTCACGGCAGACCATGGCTGCGACCCGACCGCGTCGGGCACCGATCACACCCGAGAATACTCACCGCTTGTGGACTACCGGCCCGGCGTCACTGGCGCAGTGCTCGGCGACCTCGAGTCGTTCGCGCAAGTAGGCGCGCGCGTGCTCGCGACGTTCGGTGTGCCCGTGCCTGGGGAAGCGATCGTCGTATGACGGTCCCCGCATCCGTCGCCCTCCTCGAGCGACCGGCACCGCCGCCGCCGTCGCTCGCGCAGCGGCGGGCGTTTTGGCGGCAAGCGCGCCGGCAAGTGCCGCGCACGTGGATCGTGGCGAAACGCGCCTTCGACGTCTGTGCAAGTGTGCTGCTGCTCGTCGTGCTAGCCCCGCTCATGGCGATCATCGCGATCGCGGTCATGATCGCATCGCCCGGTCCGGCGTTCTTCTCGCAAGTGCGCATCGGCAAGGATGGCCGGCCATTCCGCTTCTTCAAATTCCGGACGATGATCGACGGCGCCCACCTGCTTCACGAACGTGTGTTGCGCTTCAATGAATGCGACGGCCCAGCTCTCAAGATCGCGAACGATCCGCGCATGCACGCCCTCGGACCGCTGCTCCGGCGCGCCAGCCTCGACGAACTGCCGCAGCTATGGAACGTGTTGCGCGGCGACATGAGCCTTGTCGGACCGAGGCCTGCGCTGCCGGCGGAGGTCGAGGGTTACGAGCCGCACTATTTCGTGCGCCAGTCGGTCATGCCCGGGCTTACCGGCCTCTGGCAAGTGAGCGGCCGTGCGAACGTGCCCTTCCGCCGATGGATGGCGATGGACGTGTGGTACGCTCGGAATTGGAACCCGGTCGTCGATCTAGTGCTGCTCCTCCGCACGGTGCCCGCCGTCGTGCGCCGCGACGGGGCGTGGTAAGGGCGCTCACCCACAAAGGCCTCCTCATCGTCATCGCGGTCGCCTGCGGCGCGACGATGTTCGACCCATGCGCGGTGCGCGCCGTCGAAGAACCGCAGCCTGTCGGTGATGCTCCGATCACCGTCTCCGCGACGCGCGTCGAATACTACAGCGATCTGGCGCTCGTCGTGGCCCGCGGCGACGCGTCCGTCGAACTGCCCGACGGCGCCGCGGTCCACGGGGATGTGTTCCTCATGGATTTGCGCCAGCAGCGGCTCGTCGTCGCCGGTCACGTGACCCTGTCGACGCGCGAGGGCACGTACTCGGGCGCCGCGTTCGCCGACTTCCTCGCATTCAAGCGCTCGTATTTCATCCCGCTCGATCCGGCAGACCGCTGGACCTATCTCGCGAGCGACTACGCGCATCCGCAGCTCGGGCGGCAAATGCCGGGCGACGCGTTCTTCCTCACCGGCGTCGGCGGCCACCACCCGTACGTCGTCGGCAAGAGCGCGATCATCGATCCCAATGCGTACGTCAGCTTCGAACCGGCGATCGTCGACGTGCTCGACGTCCTCCCGACCCCGCCCTTGCCTTCGTTCGTGGACAACTTCTCGTCCGATCCGAGCTTCGGCGAAAACTCGCTGCCGGGCGCGACGCTCGACGCGCCGTACACGTTCTACGGCACGCCGCACTCGCTCGATGCGTTCCACTTGCGCTACGACCAGTCGCTGCCGGTCAAAGGCTACATCGCGTACGAGCATCATTCGGTGTTCGGCGATCGGGGGTACGCGGTGTTCAGCCTCGTCCCGGCGACACAGCCGGACAAACAGTGGAACCTGCTCGCGTACGACCCCGCAGGCCCGGTCGACGCGTTCGCGCTTCAGGCGCAACTGTTCACGACGCAAAGCGGTTTCGCCGCACCGACGAGCGCGCACGGATTCGTCGATCTGCGGCTGCTGCACGTCCTGCGCCAGTCGTCGGTCCAGCTCGACGCGACCGATATGTACGACACGCTCCTCGCGCAAGGACAGCCCGATCATCCATCGATCGTCGGGATCGATTGGTCGTCGTTCGACGAACCGATCTGGCGGACGGGGATCGAGCTCCGTCTACGATCGGGCATCGCGACGATGCACGACGCGTTCGGCGTCGCGGGTTCGTCGAAACAAGACGTGCTGTCCGAGCACATCGGCGCGACGGCGGCCTCGCCGGTCGTGCCGGGGCCGCTCGGCTTCGGGTTCGACGCGACCGCCGGCGCGACGCGCACGTGGCTCTCGTTCCCGAACACGATCGACACGGCGACGGTCGCCGTCAGCGCTGCGAGAGCGCTCGCCCCTCGCGTCTACTCGACCTTGACGTGGTCGGTCGGAACGCTCGACGCATCGAGCCCGACACAGGTAGTCATCTCGCCGAACGTGACGACGGGGCTCACTCCGACGCCGCTATCTCCGAACGGGCTGCCCGTGTTCGGAGTGCCGTCCATCTACAGGCGCACGACGTCGCGCGCGTACGCGCTCATCGGATCGTGGCAGCCGTCGCCGGAGTTCCAGTTCTCGTCGACGCTGCAGAAGACGGCGTACTCGCCCGTGCAGCTGCCCGCGCCGCTCGCGGTCACCGCGACCGCGCGCATGCGTTTGACGAAATCGCTTTACGTGAGCGTCGCCCGCAGCTATTTCTTCAACTTCGAAGGCCAGAGATGGTCGCCGCAATTCGTCCTCCAGGTGACCGGGCAATGAGCGCGCGCCGGATAGCCGCCGCGGCGGGCGCGCTCGTCGCGATCGTCTTCGCCGCGGCTGTCTCTGCCGCGCCCGCCCCGCTCATCGCGTCCGGGCAGGTTGTCGATCTGGAACGTGGCTACATCGTCTTCGCGACCGGCGATGCTTTCAAACTCGATCCTGCGGCGCGCATCGTCGACATCAGCACGCGCATCGCGCCGACATATCCGATCGCACCGGGCATCTTCGCCTCGATCACGATCGATCGGGCGACGGCGCTCGTCACCGACGTGCGGACGTCGCTCGATCCGCTCGCCGAGGGCATGCCCATCGCTCAAGTACCACGTGCTCTCGTCTCGGCCGCGTCACCGCCGAAACGGAACCCCGATCTCGCCCCGCCGCCGAAGACGTTCCACAGCCAGTTGTCGAGCGCGGTGCGCGTCACGATCGACGTCGAAGTGCCGCCCGAAACGCCGCTCGGCGACGACATCTACATCACGACCGATTCGAGCGGCTGGAACGCGCAGGCGATCAAGATGCAGCGCGTCAACGGCCGGCACTTCCGCATCCAAGTCGATCTCGGGGTCGGCACGCAGTTCCGCTATCTTTTCACGCGCGGTTCGTGGCAGTCGGTCGAACGCGCGCGCTCTGGCCTCGAGCGCGACCCGCGCACGCTCGTCGTCGCCAGCGGCGATTCCATGGTGCTCGATGTGACGGTGTATCGCTGGGCGGACATCCAGTGAACCGTCGTCGCGCGATCGAGCATTGAGACGAACGGCCCGTTTGCCCGGACGCGAAAAGCGCTAGCATTATATATCGCGATCCAGCGGATCTTCACAAAAGGAGACCCTCATGCTCCGTCGTCTTCTCGCCGCAACTGCGGTCGTTTTTCTGTCGGCCTGCGCGAGCCGTGGCGTCGTCACGCCTTCGGCGCCTGGCGGGGGCACCGCATCGCTCGGCATTGCTGCGCATCGCGCCTCACCGGACGCTATCGTCGAAAAGCTCGTGCGTTCGAAGAACGCGGGGCCGCTCGGCATCGTCACCGGTCCCGACGGCAATATCTGGTTCACCGAGAATCTGAAGAACAGGATCGGCAAACTCGATTCGACCAACCACATCACCGAGTTCACGATCCCGACGCTCAAGAGCCATCCCAACCATATCATCGTCGGGCCTGACAACGATCTCTGGTTCAGCGAGTCTACGGGCGACAAGGTCGCGAAGATAACCACAGCCGGCACGATCACGGAATACCCGCTGCCGAAGCTCGGCTCCGAACCGGGCGGCTTGGCCGTCGGACCGGACGGCGACGTCTGGTTCTCTGAGACGTTCCACAACAGGATCGCCAAGATCAGCCCGACGACCGGAGCGATCACCGAGATGAAGCTGCCCGAGGCGCGCTCGGAGCCTGCGTTCCTCGCGAAAGCGTCGGACGGGTCGATGTGGTTCACCGAGTTCCTCGGCGATCGCATCGGCGAGGTGAAGACGAACGGCACGATCGTCGAATTCGCGATACCGACCGCGAACGCGGCGCCGGCGGGTATCGCGGCCGGTCCCGACGGAAATCTTTGGTTCGTCGAGGAGGCGGCGAGCAAGATCGGTCGCATCACGAAGACGGGGACGATCACCGAGTTCCCGACGACGACCGCCGCCGCGAAACCCCTCGTCATCACGCCGGGGCCTTCGGGTCAGAACGACCTCTGGTTCACCGAATCCGGCGCGAACAACATCGCGAAGATAACGACGAGCGGCGCCATCACAGAGTTCGGCGTGCCGACGGCCAATAGCGAGCCGCACGATATCTTCGTCGGCGCGGGCAGCGTCGTGTGGTTCACAGAGTTCGCGGCCGACCGGATCGGCTCCGACACGTCGCCGTAACGGCCATAGCAAACGCGTCTAGGACACGCGGCGCAGCCAAAGGCTCCCGCCGACGTGTCCGCGGCCTGATTCGAACGACGGGAACGCCTCGCCGGTCGCATCCGGATGTCGCGAGCTCATGAAGCTGCTGCCCCACAGGACCCGGAACGAGTCGTTGAACGCGAGAAACGCCTGGAGCAGATATTGCTCCGTCCAGAAGAATCTTTCGCGCATCACCAAGTCCTTGGGATACTGCGCCGGCATGAAGATGTCGTGGAAGTGGACGAGGACGCCTACGCGCAATCTCGGCACTATCTCGAGCAGCTCGTAGCAGACGTCGCCGCCGATCCGGACGACATGCGTCGAATCGATGAAGAGTATGTCGCCCGAGCCTAGCCTATCGAAGGTGTCGAGCGGGATGTCTTCCGCACGCGAGACGTTGATCGAGACGCGTTCGCCGGCGATCGGTGCGAGCATCGGCGGCGGCGCGGGGTCGTACGAATCGAGGCGGCCTGGAGATCCGTCGCGCGCGTTGAGGTCGAGCGCCTCCTTGGCGAGAAGCGTCGAGAACCCCGAGCCGATCTCGATGATCCGCTTCGGTCGTTCGCTGCGGATCATACAGTGCAAGATCTCCGCGTCGACGGGACCGAAGAACGGATTCTCCATGTAGAAGCGCGGCGGAGCATCGCGGCTCGGTACGCGCTCTATCGCGCCGTACTCATGCTTGAACCGCGCGGCGAAGGACTCGAGCAGCTTGAGTTGCTCGGATTCTCGCATATCGATGCCGACGAGCTCGGACGGCTCGCTCCAGATGCGAGGCCCGAGCTCGCGCGTGTCCGGAACGGGTTGCGTGTGGTGGACCGGCGTCACGTGGATGCCGAGCCGCTCGAATACCGGAAAGGCCTTCAGATAAAGCGACTTCAAGACCGAGCGCATACGATCACCCGTGCTCCCGCCGCTGCGTTAGTACCTGCCGCCTCCGCGTGCGAGCAGCATGATAAGGAAGGCGAGCGCTATCCACGACGTCGCGAGCATCATCGCATAAGGGGCGCTCGGCGCGAACTCGATCGAAAGCCTCGAGGCGTGCGCCGACGGCGCTAACTGCCAGCCGGCCGCATAGCCGTCAGCGATTCGCGCCGCTCCAAGATCGCGACCGTCGATCGTCGCACGCCAATAAGAAGACCAGCCGGCTCGCAATACGACGAACGAGCTGTCGTGCGCGGGAACGATCGCCTCGAACGATCCGCGCAGACGATCGGACGATAGGCCCTGGAGCGGCCGCTCTTGTGGCACACCGTTTGGTGCGCCATAAGGTATGTTATGTGGTATGCCGAGCGAAGCTCGGCCGAGCTGGGCTTGCGGTAGCGACGCGGAAACGGCGACGATCCCCTTTCCATTGCCCTCGAGAGAATCATCGCCTGCCTTCGTCGCAAGCGCTCGCCATTCAACCGCCGGCGCGACGGCCCGGCCGTTCAAGACCGCGCCGCTCGGTGCATACACCCAGGTGACGCCGGCCGCCGGCTGTTCCCATCGATATACCAACGTCGAGCGCGTGAACAGCACGGGCCAGCGCGGTTCTGCTAGATCCGGATCGAGGAGCGCCCAGCGCTCGCCGCCGATCCAAGCCGTCCGCGGATCGTCCGTGCTCGACGCGGTGTCTTCTCGCGGCACGACCGAAAACGCCGGATCGCATCGCGCGTATGCCGTCAGATCGAGCATCAGTGCGCCGCGAAGGTCGGGTTCGCACGCGGGCGTGCCCGCGGCGAGCGCGATGACCGACGCGACGGGTGGCGACGCGGGTGCGATAGCGGCCCCGACCGTACCTTCGTGAACGCTCGCAGACGTGGCGATCCGCTGGCTGACGAGTCCGCGCCGGACGATCGAATCCGCGACGTCGAGCCGCTCGAGCATCGCTGTCGAAAGAGGCCGCGAGCGATCCGCAAGCGCGTCGACGTACGCGAGCACGCCTGTCGGATGGAATGCGCTCGCGTCCGGATGCGGGCCAAGCGAAAGCTGATACGGATCGGCGCCCCCGATCGAATTCGGCGGACCGAGCGGAGGCGTCGCGGGCAACCACAAAATGCGGTCGTCGCCCGGGATGGGCGGCGCTTGCGCAAGGCCGCTGACGAATGGCACGAGCGATGCGGCGCGGCCGGCTACGGTCGGATAGAGCAGCACGCATGCGAGGCCGAACGCGACGGCGCCCGCGAAAAACCGGAGAACGGAGCGGCGAGCGAGTGCTGCTTCGAGCGCAACAGCTCCTGCCGCCGTCGCGCACGCGACGACGAGCGGCGCGAGGAAAAGCAGGTCGTAGAATTCGCGGAAGACCTGCATAGGCGTGACGCGTTCGAAGAGCCACACCAAGAGAATCCCGATCGGGCCGGCGGTTCCGGTCGCGACCAGCCCTAATCCGAGGGCGAACACCGCGACCCGGCGCATCGCACCGCCGAACGCGAGCGCTGCGACGAATGCGACGACCGACAGCGACGCGAATGAGGCGATCGTGATCGGAAAGGCCGTAGAAGCGAAGTAGTTCGCGAAGTACGCGGTGCCGTCGATCGCGTGCTGCCATGGCACGCTCTTGTCCGAAAGCCAGATAGCGAGTTGCGCTTCCGGTCCGAAGACGCCGGAGCGATACGCGACGATCGTCGAGTACGCCGCCGGCAACCAGGTGAGCGCAGCGACCGCCCACACGGCGAGCCACGCGCGAGCGCGCACGCGTCCCCAGCCCGCGACCGGCAGCAGCAAGAGGAGGATGAGCCCGACCTGCACCTGTGCGAACGCAGAGGCTGCACAGAGCGCGCACGCCGCCCACGCACGGACGCCGCCGCCCTTTGCGACGGCATCGAACGCGATAAGCGCTGCCGGCACGAGCGACGCGCAAGCGATGAAGCCGAGCTGTCCGCTCGCAAGCTTCGTCGCGAGAAAAGGCGACCCGGCGTAGAGCGCGCCGGCGACGAAGCGCCCCCATCCCTTCGAAACGCCGAAGAGTTTTTCGGCCGCGACGTCGGTTGCGAAGGCCGCACCGGTGAACGCGATAAGGATGAAGAGGCGCAGTCCTAGCGCCGGTGAGATCCAGACGAGCGCGCCGAGCAGCAGCCACGGCAGCGAGACCTGCGGCAACACGTGCGCGACGCCGAGATCGGTATCCCACCACGGCGCGACGAGCGACGGAAGATACGTGCCCCGTTGCTGATCGAGGCACGGATACGCCCAGTCGTGCAATCCCATCGGGCATGCACCGACGTGCGTCCAAAACGGCAGCATCCAAAGGACGCCGAGGATCGCGTACGCCGCCGCGCGTACGCCAAGGCCGGACAGGTGTGAACGCGGAGCGCTTGAAATCACGCCGCTCATGGATCGCATCGCGAGCCGCATTTCACGCCGCTGCGCGCACGCGCCTTCACCGGCGTTCGTGTGAACGCATCGGTCGTCGTCCCCGCTTATCAGGAAGAGGCGTCGATCGGCGCGCTGCTCGACACGCTGCGCGAACAGGAGACGCGCACACACGCGATCGGTGAGATACTCGTTTTCGACGACGGCTCGACCGACGCGACGGCCGAGGTCGTGCGTGGGCGCGCACAGCGTGACCGCCGGATCCGTCTGCTCTGCGGCTCGCCGCGAGTCGGACGAGCGGACGCTTGCAACGCCCTCTTCGCTCAAGCCCTCGGTGATGCCACCGTCAAGTTCGACGCGGACGTCATTCCTCGCGCAGGCGCCGTCGACGCGCTGTGCGACGCGCTCGCTCGTGGCGCTTCGATGTCATTCGGCGTCTGCGAGCCGCTATCGCGGCGGCGGTCGTTCGTCGCACGCGGCAGCGCGCACGCGGCGCGCATCGTCCGAATGCTGCAGCGCGGTCCGCGAGGCGCCGACTTCGCGGTCGGACGGATCCTCGCGCTGCGAGGCGATGTCGCGCGCTCGTTCGCCGTGCCCGGCGACGTCACGAACGAGGACCACTGGCTCTCGTTGAAGGTGCGCGCGGGCGGCGGCATCGTGGCGCTGGCGCCGGACGCGTCGTGCCGCTTCTTCGCCCCCGACACGTTCGACGATTATCGCCGCCAGTCGAACCGCGTACGCGAAGGCGAGCGTCAGCTCGAGCGCATCGCAAAGCTCGTACCGATGTCGCTGGGCGATCTCATGCCGGCGATCGCGCGCTGTGCGATCCGCGATCCGATCGGCGCCGCTTGCTGGGCGACCATCTACGCCGCGTCGTTGTTGACGACGTCGCGCGAGCGTCCGGTCGACGAGATTCCGATCAGGTCGTCGAAGGGCGCGACGGAGGAGAACGCCGGCGCGCGCTCGTGAGAAGGCCGCGGATTAGCCCGACCGTATAGGCGAGATGATGGACGACGATGCCGAACGGCAAGGCGAGCCGGACACCGAGCCCGATGCGGCCGGGATGGGCGAGCAGCGCGACCGCGAGGTAGGCGGCGGCGACTCCCGCGAGCGCAGCGGCGCGGTCGATACCAGGCCAGAACGGCACGCATGCGAGCGCGATCGCCGCAGCGATGACGAGCGGCGGTCCGGCGAAAGTCCAGCGTTTCGAACGCGGGTAGCCCGCGCGGATAAAGCACCCGCGCGACCATCCGACGTTCTGGATCTGCCAGAAGTGCTTGGGCACGAGAACGCGTCTATAATGGAAGACAAACGCGCTGGGTTCGTACCAGATCAAGCCGCCGCCGTCGGCGAGGCGGCCGCACAGGTCGGTGTCCTCTCCCCCGTACCAGTCGGTCGCCCAGCCGCCCGCAGCGTCGAGCGCCGCTTTACGGATCGCGAGATTGTACGCAGGAAAGTCGTCGCATTCTCGAGGCGCGTCGCTCCAGAATCGAAAGCGTAGGGGGCCGCTTCCGAGCCGCGTTTCCATGACGGCCGCACTCACCCGTTCCCAAAAGGTTTGGTCGTCAGGCATGAGCCCCGGTCCGCCGACGCCCGCCGTCCGGGGATGCGCGCGGAGCGCAGCGGCCACGCGGTCGAGCCAGTCAGGCGGCGGATAGGCGTCGTCGTCGAGATAGACGTACGCGTCGACGCCGGGCAGCGCGGCGGCCGCGATGTCGCGCTTTTCGGCCGGGCTCGTCAAGCGGTTCGCGCGCGTCACGAGGTTGATGAAATGTGCGTCTGCGGGCAGCTCGACCGTCTCGTCGGTGACGACCGCGATCGTGCGCGGCTCGTATGCGAGAGCGACACACGCGCGAAAGCAACGCTGCGTGCGGCCGTCCGGATGCGCGACGGGTACGATCACCGCCAGCCGAAGGGGCGCTTCGCTCACGGCAGTGTGAAGACGAAAAGCCTGCCCGGCCGTGAGATCCCCGCGAGCCGCTGGGCGAGCGGGCCCTGGCGCGCAACGCCGCCATCCCAGCCCGCGAATACCGCGACGTACTGTTTGCCGCCCACTATGTAGATGACCGGTACGCCCGCCACCGCGGCGCCGAGATCGTGTTGCCAAAGCACGGCACCCGTGCGCTCGTCGAACGCGCGGAAGACGCCGTCGGCGCCGCCGCTGAACACGAGTCCGGACGCGGTCGCGACCGCGCCGTCGTACCACGGCAGCTCCGAGGGGAATGACCACCGGACTCGACGCGCGCGTACGTCCCAGGCGATGAACGCGCCGTAGCCGCGCGCGCCCGGCTCGGGATACTGCGCCGCATCTTCGCCGTTATCGGCCTGGGGGTCCACCAGCATCCTCGTGCACGCGTGCACGATCCCGAAAAACGCGAGGCCCGTCGCCGGGTCGAACGCCGACGGCGGCCAGTTCTTGCCGCCGACCGTGCCCGGGCACGACAGCCGGGCATCGCGCTCTGCAGGCCGCTCCGATCCGTCGGCGTCGTAACCGTCGATCGTCGTCGAGGGCACGAAGGGCGTCGCGGAGATGAAACGCCCGCCGGCTCGATCCAGGAGGAAGAAAAAGCCGTTGCGGTTCGCTTGGTAGATCGCAGGCTCGACGCGCTTGCCGGCGTGAAGGTCGACGAGCACCGGTTCGTTCGTGCCGTCGTAATCCCAGAGGTCGTGCGGCGTGAACTGGAAGTGCCACTTCATGCGTCCGGTCGCCGGGTCAAGCGCGAGGAGGCTGTCGGTGTAGAGGTTCGCGCCCTGGCGTCTGTCGCCACGCCACGGCATCGGATTGCCGACGCCCCAGTAGAGCGTGTCGCTCTGCGCGTCGTACGAACCCGTCTGCCACGCCGCGCCGCCCCACCGCGCTCCGCGGCGAGGCCATGTGTCGCCGCCGGGTTCGCTTGGCGCGGCGATCGTCTCGTGGCGCCAGCGCAACGCGCCCGTCGCCGGATCGAGCGCTGCGATAAACCCGCGTGTCGGGTACTCGCCGCCGGCGCTGCCGACGATGACGCGATCGTCGACGACGAGCGGCGCCCCCGTGAACGAGTAGCCCCGACCCGCCGGAGCGAGCGATCGCGACCAGACGACGCCGCCGTCCCTCGCGTCGAGCGCGACGACGCGACAGTCGATCGTCGCGATGAAGACGTCGCCGCCGAACGCCGCAGCACCGCGATTGACGGCGCCGCAGCAGATGTGGTCGGTCGCACCCGGGGTCATCTGATGGTGGTACGTCCATAAGGTGCGACCGTCGGTTGCGTCGAGCGCGACGACGCCGTCGTCAGGCAGCGTCGCGATGAGGAAGCGGCCGTTGACGATCGGCGCTGTTTCGTGGCTTGCCAGCGACGGATCATCGAACGTGAAAGCGACGCGCAAGCGCGCGACGTTGGAGGCGTCGACGCGAGTGAACGGGACGCGAGCGTGACCATCGTACGTGCGGCGGTACATGAGCCAGCCGTCGTCGCTCTCCGCCGCAAGCAGTCGCGCCGCAGTTACGGGTTCCCATCGAGGTGCCGGCGCGTGGGCCGTATCGCGAGAACATCCAAACGAGAGACACGCGAAAGCGATGGCCGCAGCCGCACCAGCGATTCGCAGAGTCAAGCGGCGGAATCGGGCAGCGGAGCGCGCGGCCGTCGCGTGCGGAAGAGCCTGTCGAATGCGGGTACGGCTGAGGCGAAGCGTGAGTGACGGAGCCGCAGCCGAATGACCGCGACGAGCATTCTCGCCGCGCCGCCGGCAAGGTCGACCTTCGAGCCGCCGACGTGACGCCACCGCACCGGTACCTCGGTGATGTCGCAGCCTCGTCGAGCGAGCGCGACGAGCAGATCGACGTCAAAAGCGAAGTCGGCGGTCTCGATCTCGACGAGGGTCGGCGCCAGCGCGTCGGCCCTGAAGGCCTTTGCACCGCACTGTGTGTCGGAGACGCGCAAGCCGAAGAGCGTGCGCACGATCCTGTTGAAGACGCGACTCGCGGCTCGGCGCAACAAGGGCTGGGGGACGACGACGTCGGCTCCCGGCAGCCAGCGCGATCCGACGACCGCGTCACGCGTGCGAGCCATCTCGCATAGGCGGCGCATCTCCTCGGGTTCGGTGGCCCCATCAGCGTCGGTGAAGGCTACGACGTCGGCGGTCGCGTGCGCCATGCCGGTGACGATCGCGCCGCCTTTGCCGGCGCGGCCGGCCGTCTCGATGGCGCGGACGCAGCGATTGGTCGCGGACAGCGCGTGCACGAACTCCGCCGTGCGATCGGTGCAGCCGTCGAGAACGACGATGATCTCCGAGTCGGCGAAGACCGGCGCGTAGGCGAGAAGCGTCCTCACGATGCGCTTCTCTTCGTTGTACGCTGGGATGACGATGGAGAAAACCGGCTTCACGCCGACGACCGTTCCACGCATGCGTCGCGCCGGTCCTTCGGTCACGTGGCGTGCGGGTCGAGCGACAGAGCAGCTTCGACGATCGCGTCGGCGTTTTCGACGTAGCGGAGACCACGCGCCGGTTCCCATGGCCGCGCCGCGAGAAGCGCCGAGACGACGGCACGCGTCGCCGGCGATTTGTTGAGCGTGTAGAAGTGGATGCCCGGCGCGCCGCGCGACAGAAGATCGACGCACTGAAGCGTCGCATATGCCACGCCGAGATCGACGATCGCTTCCGGCTCGTCGCACCTCGCCTGCATCTCCGCCATGAGACGCGGCGGGATCGTCGCGCCGCACTGACGCGTGAAACGCTCGATCTGCTCGCGGTTCGTGATCGGCATGATGCCCGGGATGATCGGCACGTCGATGCCCGCGCGCCTCGCGCGGCCGACGAAACCGAAATACGCCTCGTCGTCGAAGAAGAGCTGGCTGATGAGGAACTGCGCGCCCGCGTCGACCTTCAGCGCGAGGGCACGCATGTCGGACGCCGCGTCGCGCGCCTCGGGGTGCTTCTCAGGATAGCATGCGCCGCCGACGCAAAACCGGAATTCCTCGCGGATCATGCCCACGAGCTCCGATGCGCGCGCGAAGCCGCCGGCCGCGGGCGAGAAACTCGTCTCGCCGCGCGGCGGATCGCCGCGCAGAGCGAGGACGTTGTCGATTCCCGATCGCGCCACATCGTCGAGCACGCCGCGCAGCTCGTCGACCGTCGCTGCGACGCACGTGACGTGCGCCATCGCTTCGATGCCGAGGTCGCGTTTGATCGACTTCGTCACGTCGATCGTCCGCGCGCGCGTGCTGCCGCCTGCGCCGTACGTCACCGAGACGAATGCCGGCTCGAGCGGTTTGAGCGCCTCGACCGTCGCGAGGAGCGCGGCGCCGCCGGCTTCGTCCTTCGGCGGGAAGAACTCGAAGGAAAACGCCGGCCGCCGCTCCCGCAGGATGTCGGAGATCTTCACGTGCGACAATGTACGGGGCGTCCGCGTCGCTTTCCCATGACGGGTGCGCGCGCGCGACGGCTCGAACCCAAGAGCCCTGCATGGCCCTGCCTGAGAGGCCGCCTTCGGCTCCGGCGGCAAGCGCCTATCACCGTTTGATTGCCGGCTCCACGATAGCCGTCATGATCGGCACGCTCGCGAGCATGATCCTCGGGTTCGCGCGCGAGGTCGTCAACGCGCAGTACTTCGGGGAGCATTGGGAGCTCGACGCGTTCTTGGTCGCGGCGATCGTCCCGACGCTCGTCTTCGGCGTGTTCAACGGGTCGCTCGTCACCGCGCTCGTGCCCGTGTTCAGCGGCTATTTCGCTCGCAACGAACCCGAAGAGGCGTGGCGTCTTTCGAGCACCGTCATCAACGCGCTCGTCATCGTGCTCTCGCTCTGCGCGCTCGTCGGCTGGTTCGCCGCGCCGTTCATCGTGCGCGTAGTGGCGGCCGGCTTTCCGCCGAACGAGGTCGACGTCACCGCGCACATGACGCGCATAATGATGCCGACGATCATCGCGACGTCGATAGCGGGCGTGCTCCAAGCGCTGCTCAACGCGCAGCAGCGTTACCGCGCTGCGTCGCTCCAAGGCGTCGCCCTCAATATCTGCGCGATCGCCGGCGTCCTCGTGCTCTTCAAGACGTACGGGATCTTCGGACTCGTCTTCGGCACGGCGATCGGTTCGGTCGCGCAGCTCGTCGTCCAGCTGCCGAGCTACGTGCGGCGCTGCCGCTACCGTTTCGTGCTCGACCTGCACCACCCCGGCTTCACGCATCTCTTCGCGATCCTCGGCCCGATCGTCATCGGATCCGCGGTCGGTCAGGTCAACCTGCTCTTCGACAAATACTTCGCTTCGACGCTCGAACCCGGGAACATCGCCGCGATGCAATACGCGACGAAGGTCGTCGGATTTCCGCAGCAGCTCTTCGCGGCGGCGATCGCGACCGTCATATTCCCGATCCTCTCCGCTCACTACGCGAGCAACGACGAGCGCAGCCTGCGCGGCATGGCGTCGAGCGGCCTGCGCATGACCGCGCTCATCACGATCCCGGCGGCGCTCGGCCTCATCGTTCTCGCGCAGCCGATCATCAGCGTGCTGTTCGAGCGCGGCGCGTTCAACTACGGCGACTTGACGCGAACGGCCGGTGCGATGCAGTTCTATGCGGTCGGACTGCTCGGCCTCGCCGCGAACATGGTGCTGACGCGCTGCTTCTTCGCGACCCGCGACTCGCGCACGCCGGTCCTCGTCGCCAGCGTCGTCATGGTCGAGAACGTCGCTTGTTCGGCGCTGCTCGTCCATCCGTTCGGTATCAACGGACTAGCGACCGCGAACTCGCTCTCGTCGCTCACTGAAGCAGCGGTCCTGATCGCGCTCTTGCAGAGGCGGATCGGCGCGGTCGAGGGAGGGATCTTCGGCGCGTCCGTATGGCGCATCACGGTAGCCGCGGCTGCGATGGGCTTGGCCGCCTACCTCACCAACGCGATCCTCTGGCACGACGCGGGCACCATCTGGCAGCATACGGCGACGCTCGCGGTCGATCTGCTTGCGGGAGGAGCGGTGTTCTTCGGGGTGGGAACGCTCTTGCGCGTCCGCGAACTCGCGACGCTGCTCGCGATGGCGGCGGAGTACGTCGGACGACGCGCTGCGCGTGCCGCGCGCCCCTGAAACCCGCCTTTTCGCACCTAGCCTCGCGTACGGAGCTCGCGCGTGCCCGCTCTTCGGCATCACCTGACCCTGACGACGAACTTCCTCGCGAAACACACGAAGCTGCGGCCCAAGGTCGCGCTCATCCTCGGCTCGGGCCTCGGAGCGCTCGCCGGCGCGCTGACGGACGCCGTCGATCTCGCGTATCGCGATCTGCCGAGTTTTCCGGTCACGACCGTGCAAGGACATCGCGGGCGCGTCATCGTCGGCCGCCTGCGCGGTGTGCCGGTCGTCGCGTTCGACGGCCGGATGCATCTATACGAAGGGCTTCCGATGTGGCAGGTCGCGTACCCGGTGTACGTCGCGCAGCGGATGGGCGCATCGACGCTCATCGTGACGAACGCCGCCGGAGCGTTGACGCCGTCGCTGCGTGCGGGCGACGTCATGCTCATACGCGACCACCTCAACCTCACCGGCGATTCGCCGCTGCGCGGCGAGAACGACCCTGACGTCGGCGAGCGCTTTCCGGATATGCGCGACGCGTACGACAAGCAGCTGCTCGCGATCGGGCAAGAAGTCGCGCGCGAACGGGGGTTTCCCGTGGCGATCGGCGTCTATGCGGCAGTTCTCGGACCGAGTTACGAGACGGGTGCCGAGGCGAAGATGCTCCGGATCCTCGGAGCGGATGCCGTCGGGATGTCGACGGTGCCCGAAGTGATCGCGGCACGCCACGCCGGCATTCGAGTGGCCGGGATTTCCGTCATAGCGAACGAGGCGAATCCCGTGTCCGACGGCGCTCCGACGACGCACGAGGCCGTACAAGCCACGGTGAACTCCGCGTCCGATCGCGTGCGCTCGCTCGTCGAAGGGCTCGTCGAGCGGGCGACGACGTGAAGCGTTCCGCTTGACCGAAGCGCCTTCGCTCACCCTCGGCGCGGCCGTCGTATTCGTCGCGATCGCGGCCATCACGGCATGGGCTGCGTCGCGCCGCGCATGGCTCGCACCGGCCGCGGTCGTCGTCACGGCGCCGTTCGCATGGTATCACGCCATCGGACCGACCGACGTGACCATCTCAAAGGCGGCGTTTGCAGGCGCCGTGATCGGCATCGCGGTTCGCCTGACGCGATCGGCCGAGCTGCGGACGCGCGCACTCGAAGCGTTGAAGTCGCACCGTGCGCTCGTGCCGCTCGCAGCATTCGCCGTCTGGGCGGCGCTAAGCGCGGCGTGGAGCATCTCGCCGCTCGATTCGGCGCGCGATGCGCTCAAATGGATATGGTACGCCGGCGCGTACGCCTTGACGGTCGTCTCTCTCGAAGAGCCGGGCGACGCGATGCGCCTCCTGACCGCGATGTTCGCCACGGCCGCCGTGACCGGAGTCGACGGGCTTTGGCAAAGCGTGACCTCGCCGCCCGCCGGATTCGTCGCGCCGAACGGCGAGGTCGTCGGGCGCATCGCGGCGACGCTCGAAGGTCCGAATCAGTTCGGCGCCTATCTCGAAACGGTGATCGCGCCGCTCGTCGCTATCCTAGCATTCATGCGCCTGTCGTGGGGCGTCGCGCTCGCCGGCGGCCTGCTCCTCGGCCTGCTCGCGTCCGATCTGCTGCTCACCTATTCTCGCGGCGCGCTGCTCGCATGTTCGGCCGCGCTGCTCTTCATCGCGATCACGGCCGCGTTCGAGCGCGGCCGCCTCGCCGGAGCGGCGAAGCAGGCGCTCATGGTCGCGTTCGTGAGCGCACTCGCGGTCGTCGTGCCGGTGGCCGCGACTTCGATCGGCGCATCCGGATGGCAGCACGAGTTCGCGGCGGTCGGCGGCGGCACCGCGCCATCCGAGCAGCGTCGTGTGCAGCTCTGGACCTGCGCGTTCGAGGTGTTCGCGCGCCGCCCGCTCGGCGGCGTCGGTGCGGCCGGGTTCGCGGACGCGAAGCAAGAATGCGGCCCGACGTTGGCGGGCCAAGAACACTTCAACGCGAACGAATGGTACTTGGAGACGGCCGCGGATCTCGGCGTCGTCGGGATCACGCTGCTCGCCGCGTTCATCGCAGCGCTTCTCTATGCGTGGCGCGATGAGCGCCTTTGGACGAGCGCCGTCGCCATCGGCGCATACGCCACCGTCGTCGCATTCGTCCTCCACGGTTTCGTCGACGACGTCCTGACGTACCCGAAGGCGTCGCTCTCGTTTTTCGTCATCGCGGCGCTGTTGCCGTCACGAGCTTGGAATTTCCGAGCTCCTAAGTGATTGGAGCGGTCGACCTTTACGGTCGACCGTAGGCCGAGCGAAGCTCGGCGGGGGAATCGACCATGCGCGTTGCCGTGATCGGCGCGAACGGACAGGTCGGCACGGATCTCGTCGCCGCGGCGCAGGCCGCCGGTCTCGACGTGCTATCCCTCACGCACGCCGATTGCGACGTCACGGATCGTCCATCGCTCGACGCCGCATTTCGCGGGCTTGGCGAAGGCGATTTCGTGGCGAACACCGCGGCGTTCCACCGCACCGATGCCTGCGAAGACGATCCGGAGCGAGCGATGGCGGTCAACGCGCTCGGGGCGTTCAACGCAGCGGCCGCGGCGAACGAGCGCGGAGCCGGCCTCGTGTTCGTCAGCACCGACTTCGTCTTCGACGGTTCGAAAGACTCAGCATACTTCGAGAGCGACGCGCCGAGGCCCATCAACGCGTATGGAGTCTCGAAGTTCGCGGGCGAGATGCTCGCCGCACATGCGAATCCGTCGCACTACGTCGTGCGCCTCTCGAGCGTGTTCGGCGTCGCCGGCGCGAGCGGCAAGGGCGGCAACTTCGTCGAGACGATCATCTCGAAGGCGCGCGGCGGCGCGCCGATCGATGTCGTGGACGATATCGTCATGGCGCCGACGTACGCAGCCGACGCGGCGCAGCTCGTCGTCGCACTGCTGTCGACGCGCGCACCGTTCGGCGTGTATCATCTCGCCAACGCGGGCGAGTGTTCGTGGTTCGAGTTCGCCGATGCGATCCTCGCCGACTCGGGATCCGAAGCGCGCGCTCGACCGATATCGTCGGCGGACGTGCCGGGCAAAGCGCGCCGCCCGCGCCGCTCGACGCTGGCGAGCGAGAAGCTCGCGCGGCTCGGACTGAGCGCTCGTCCATGGCGCGCCGCCCTCGACGCGTACTTGATCGAGAAGGGCTACCGCAAATAGACGCTCGATCGCCGCGTTCTTTCGCGAGATAAAGGGAGCGGTCGAGATTCATCTCGACCGCCGCGTTCTTTCAACAACAAGCTCGTCTCCGGTCGAGCTAAAGCTCGACCGCTACAAGGCGGGAGACTCGCTTGGCTCGCGACGGCGAGCCGACCATACGTCGGCGAACGCGCCGTGCGTGCCGATGACCTCGTCGATCATCGTCATCCACGCGATGTTGTAGTAGCGCGGATGTGCGAGCTCGATCGGATCGTCGATCGGCAGGAAGCTCAGGATGCGCTCGATCGATTCGAGCACGGTGACGCGGGGCGTGAAGCCGATCGCATCTTGCAGCTTGCGGTTCTCGCAGCGATAATTGCGATTGATGCTCGGAACCGGCGCGCTTTCGAGACGGACATGGCGGTGATGGAGCGACAGCGATCCGGCGACGAGCATCGCGAGCTGGCGGATCTGATGGTTCTCGTGCACGACGTTGAAGATCTGACCGCCGACCGCGCTCGCCGGCGCCTCGAGGCAGCGCAAGTGCGCTTCGGCGACGTCGGTGACGTCGACGAGCGGTCGCCACATCCACCCGCCGCCGTGCAGATACAACCGTTCGCGCAGGAGCGCATCCTTGATGAACGTGTTGACGACAAGGTCGAGGCGCATCCGCGGGCTGTAGCCGTAGACCGTGCCTTGGCGCAAGATGACGGGAGCGAAGCGGCCGTCCGCCGCGCGCATCAGATGCTGCTCGGCTCCGAACTTCGAGCGCGAATACGCGCCCCGCGGCGAGACCTTCGTCGTCTCGTCGAATAGCCCGTCGCCTAGGCCGTCGTAGATCGACGCACTCGATCCGAACGTGAGCCGGCCGACACCGCAGCGCTTGCACGCCGCGGCGAGCGTCTCCGTCGCGACGGCGTTCATCTCCCAGTTCGCCGACGGATTGTACTCCGCAGTCGGGTCGTTCGAGAGGCCTGCGAGATGGACGACGCCGTCGACCCCATCGAGCGCCCGATCGTCGAAATCGCGGACGTCGGCGTGGATGAGCTCGATTCGGTCGGCGATGTGCTCGATCGGCTTTGTGCCCCAATAGAGCCTATCGAGGACGCGCACTTGATGACCGGCTTCGAGCAACCGCTCGCAAAGCACGACGCCGATATATCCGGCGCCGCCCGTGACCAGCACTTTCATGACCGTCTAGGTTTCGTCTGGCGCGAAGCTTCTCCTCATGGCAGTATCTGGAATCCGATGCTGCCGAGACGCTGACCGAGATAGCCGAAACTGTAGGACCTGCTCACGTCGAACGCGAGCGATCGGCTGACGCGGAAGCGGACGTCCAAAGAAGCGAACCACGGTTGGACCTCGATGCCCGGCGGCGCGGACAGCGCCGCTTCGTGCGTCAGTCCGAAGCCGAACGAGAACGGCTCGCCGTTGTTGTAGTCGATCGTCGCGACTTGCGCGCTGACGTACGTGCGCGTTCCCGTGTCGAACGACGGATAGACGTCGACGACCGGGTTCTCGATGTCGGCGAGCTTCGTCGTCATGTATGTATCCCACCGGTGTGTGAACGTCGCCGAGTAGATGGCGGCGAACTGACGGTGCGGCTGATCGTCGAAGAGCTGGCGCCAGTCCGCTTGCAGCGACAGGGATGACGACGGATCGAGCACGAGCGCCGGCGCTTGGATCGCCGTGTCGAAAGCGGTGTCGTAGATCGGCGTCACGACGGAACCGTACGATTGCGACCGGCCGTACTCGGTGGCGACGTGATAGTCGAAGAGATCGCCGAGCCAGCCGGCGCCGAGCGGCTCGTATGCTCCTTGCCAGACCAGCGTCTCGAAATCGCCGCCGAGCGAGTCGGACGCGGACAAGCTGAGGAACGAGCGATGGAGGCTGTCGATCGCGCCGTACCGCCACAACGAGCCGATGCCGCTTGCGGTCAAGCCGTCGAGCGTCTGCGACGCGTGGCCGTTCACTTGTTCGTGCCAGGTGAACTCCGCGTCTTTCACGGGGCCGTACAGCGGAGAAATCGAGAACAGGTCGTACGCCTTATCGCCGTCGACGATGCGGTGATCGAGGCCGACGCCGACCTTCGTCTGCGCGTTGTACGTGAAGTGCGCTCCGGTTATCGAGTCGCGCGTGCTGCCGAAGTAGATCGGTATATCTTCAGAGCTGCCCGCGACATTGCTCTGCGAATATCCGACTTCGGACGAGAACGTGTAGACGTACGACGGCAGATAGACGTCTTTGCCGCCCGGCACGATGACGCGTGCGGCGCCGAGGCGGACGTCCGCGCCGAGATGCGCGGTGGCGACCGCGGCGCTTGCGAAGGGCGTCTCACCTTCGAGATCGACGAGCGCGAGCGGCTCGGGACCCGGCGTCGTGTCTGCCGCGGGCGTCGGCGACGATAAAGGTGGGGGCGATGGTGAGGCCTCGACCGGCGTCACGAGCGAGCCGGTGACCGAATAGGTCGCCGGCGACGGAGCGATCGAGACGAGCGTGCCGTCGTGCGATGCGAGATCGATGCCGAGCGCGACGCCGCTTTGGATCTGCGCCGCGCCGGTCGCGGCGCCGGCGATGTGGACGTCGCCTGCAGCGACGTAGCGGTCGTGGTTCAAGTCGACGATGATACGATCGGCGCTGACGTGGAGCACGCCGTCATCGAGCGTCGCACCACCACGCGCATCGAGCACGAGATGACCGGCGAAGAACTCGACGTCCGCGCCTTTGAGCGTCACCGCAGGATGCAACGTGGCGGCGTCCACGGCGGCCGCACAGAAAAAACTAGAGCAGATGCTAGCCGAAACGACGGCGCCCCGAATCAGCGAGCGCGTGCGAGATAACCCTCGACGAGGTCGCCGAGCCGGCGAACGCCCTCGACGATCATGTCCTCGGTCGCGTTGCTGAAATTGAGCCGCATCGTGTTGCGAACGTCACGATTCACCCAGAAAGGCGCTCCGGGTACGAACGCGACCTTCGACGACGTCGCCATCGAGAGCAGTTCTTGCGTGTCGACGCGATCGGGCGTGCGCGCCCAGAGGAAAAGGCCGCCATCCGGATGCGTCCACGTGCACCCGTCGGGCATGAGATCGGCGAGCGCTTTGAGCATGACGTCGCGGCGTTTCGCGTAGACGGGAAGCATCTGCTTGACGTGCGCGTCGAGGACCCCGGGCTTGCGAGCGTACGCGTACACCGCGCGTTGCGTGAAGCTCGAGGTATGCAGGTCTGCGGCTTGCTTCGCAGGGAGCACGCGCTCGTAGAGCCCGCGGTCTCGGATGACGAGCCACGCGACGCGCATGCCTGGGGCGATCGTCTTGCTCACCGTGCTCATGTATATACAGTTGCGTCCCTCGGCGAGCGCGGCGAGCGAAGGCAGATGTTCGCCGGAATAGCGCAAGCGGCCGTACGGGTCGTCTTCGAAGATCGGCACGCCGAAGCGGTCGCAGATGGCGATGACTTCTTGGCGCCTGGAAAGCGAGAGCGTGATGCCGCTCGGGTTCTGGAAGTTCGGAACGAGATAGAGCAGCTTCGGCCGCTGCGGCGCCTGCGCGAGGACCCGCACGAGGTCGTCGGTGAGGATCCCGTCGTCGTCGGTCGCGACGTTGAGATAGCGCGCCTGATACGCGTCGAACGCTTGGATCGCGCCGAGATACGCCGGATTTTCGATGACGACGTAGTCGCCTGGATCGAGCAGCACCTTGCCGATGAGGTCGAGCCCTTGCTGCGATCCGCTGATGATCAGGACGTCGTCGGCGTCGCAACGCAGGTGGATCGTCTCGAGCAGATTCGCCGCGACCCAGCGGCGCAAGGGAAGGTAGCCTTCGGTGACGCTGTACTGCATCGCCGCCGGCCCGTCTTCTGCGAGCACCTCTTGGCACGCGCGCGCGAACTGCTCGACGGGGAAGAGCTCGGGCGCCGGGAGGCCGCCGGCGAAGGAGATGACGTCGGGCATCTCCGTGACTTTGAGGATCTCGCGGATGGCGCTGGCCTTGAGGCCGCTCATCCGCGCGGCGAATCGAAACGCGGATGGTTCGTCTTCGCCGGAAGCGCCACGGGCGGCAATCGACATGTTCGAGCCTTACGGAGGTCGTGCGACGGATTCCCCTCGGATGCGGTCGTCCGCGCGGGGTGGCGCAAGCGGCGCGCCGAAATGCGACGCCGTGCTCGACGTCAACACCCTGCGAAGCATCCTCGACGCTGTCCGATCAGGTTCGATGTCCGTCGACGAAGCGCTCTCCTACTGCGGAAAGCGCGCGCCGGATGAACCCGAGTTGACATATGCGACCCTCGATCATCTCCGACCGGAGCGCACCGGCTTCCCGGAGGTCGTCTATTGCCCGGGAAAGACGGATGAACAAGTCGCGTCGATCGTCGACCGGCTCGCGCGCCGGACCGGCATCGTCATGGCGACCCGCGCGACTCGCGCGCAATTCGAGGCAGTCAAGAGCATCGTCGGCGATGCGGCGTTCGAGTCCGACGCGCGTATCATCTCGGTCGAACGAAAGCAGATCCGGCGCGTAGGTCTCGTCGCGGTGGTGTCCGCCGGCACGGCCGATCATCCGGTGGCCGCCGAGGCCGCCGTCGCGCTCGATCTCATGGGAAACACGGTCGCGCGGATCGAGGACGTCGGTGTCGCCGGCCTCCATCGAGTGCTCGGTCACGTCGGCGCCCTGCGGAGCGCGAACTGCGTCGTCGTCGTCGCCGGCATGGAGGGGGCGCTGCCGTCGGTCGTCGCCGGTCTCACCGATCGACCGATCGTCGCGGTGCCGACGAGCGTCGGGTACGGAGCTTCATTCGGCGGACTCGCGGCGCTCCTCGCGATGCTCAACTCGTGCGCGAGCGGTGTGACCGTGGCGAACATCGACGGGGGATTCGTCGGCGCGTGCGCGGCATCGCGGATCAATCATCTCGCGGCGGCGCGGCCGGAGCCGTGCCCTCGCACATGAGGATAGCGCGCTTCGACTGTTTTTCCGGCGCCAGCGGCAACATGATACTTGGGGCGCTCGTCGATGCCGGCCTCAGCCTCGACGCGCTTGAGCGCGACCTGCGTAAGCTTCCGGTCGAAGGATGGTGGATCGAAGCGCGCCGCGTCGATAAGCGTGGCTTGTCGGCGCTCTACCTTGACGTCCGCGTCCCCGGCGAGGACCACGATCGAGGCCATCGCGATCATCACGACCACGGCCATCGCACGCTTGCCGATGTCTTGTCGATCTTGCGCCGCGCCGGGTTTCCCGCAGCGGTCGAGAAGGCTGCGAGCGCGATCTACCATCGATTGGCCGATGCTGAGGCGAAAGTCCATGGGGTCGCGGTCGAAGAGATCGCGTTCCACGAAGTCGGTCAGATCGATGCGATCGTCGACATCGCCGGCGCCGCGCTCGGCCTTTACTTGATGGGCATCGAACGCGTCTACTGTTCGTCGATGCCGTGCGGACGCGGCTTCATCGATGCGAGCCACGGCCGCATGCCGTCGCCGGCGCCTGCGACGCTCGAGTTGCTGCGCGGCGCGCCGACGTACGACGTCGACGTCGACGGCGAACTCGTCACGCCGACCGGCGCCGCGATCCTCTCGACGATCGCATCGTTCGAGCCGCGTCCGCCGATGGTCGTCGACGGCATCGGCTACGGCGCGGGCAGATCGGAATTCCCATTTCCGAACGTCCTGCGCGTGCTCGTCGGCGAGACCGTGCAGTCGCATGCCGGGGTTGACGGCGGATCGGGCAGCGACGTCACCGTGCTCGAGACCAACATCGACGACATGAGCCCGCAGCTCTACGAGCACGCGATAGAGCGGATATTCGCCGCCGGCGCGCTCGACGCGTGGACCCATCCGGTGCAGATGAAGAAAGGTAGGCCGGGCACGCAGCTCTGCGTCATCGCGCCGCCCGAGCGTGCCGATGCGGTGTCGAGCGCGATGCTCGCGGAGACGACGACGATCGGCGTGCGGCGGTGGAACGTCGCCCGCGACACGCTCGCGCGCGAAGAGCACGTCGTGACGACCGCGCTCGGGCCGGTTCGCGTCAAACTCGTGCGAGCGCCGTCGGGGCCGCGCGCCCGCCCGGAGTTCGACGACTGTCTCGCCATCGCGCAGAAGAACGGCACGACGCTCGCCGAGATAATGCGGCGCGTCGAAGCCGACGTCGACGAATGGCTCGCGAGCCGCTCACCATGACGGAACGACAGCTCGAAGCGGCGATCGCGCCGCTGCGACGCGTCATCGTCGCGTACTCCGGCGGCGTCGACAGCGCCGTCGTCCTGGCCGCCGCGTCGCGCGCACTCCGCGAAGACGTGCTTGCAGTGACGGCCTCGTCGGCGTCGGTCGCGCAGGGTGAGGTGGAGAGCGCGGCGTCTCTTGCGCGCGAGCTCGGCGTCACGCACGAGATCATCGAGACGCGCGAATTCGACGACCCCCGTTATCGGGCGAACGCGCCGGACCGGTGCTACCACTGCAAATCGGAGTTGTACTCCGCGCTATCGCTCGTCGCGTCGCAGCGAGGGTACGAAGCCGTCCTCGATGGCACGAACGCCGATGACGGGAAAGCGGCGCTCGATCTGCGTCCTGGTCAAGCCGCCGCGCGGAAGTTCGGCGTACGCAGTCCGCTCGCCCAGCTGGGCATCGGAAAAGCGGAAGTGCGCGCGATCGCAGCGCGCTACGGTCTACGCGTGGCGGACAAGCCGGCGACGCCGTGCCTGTCGTCACGCGTGCCGCACGGCACCCGCATCGAGATCGACGACCTCCGTCGCATCGACCTAGCCGAGCGCTACTTGCGCGCGAACGGATTCTCGACCGTGCGCGTCCGCCATTTCGGCGCGACCGCGCGCGTCGAAGTCCCTCTCGAGGACGTCGAACGGATGCGCGGCCTAAAGGAGCGAGCCGGGCGCGCATTCGCCGCCGTCGGCTACGTGAATATCGACATCGATGAGCGGGGCTACCGTACCGGCAGCCTCAACGAGTGACTTAGTCGGTGGAACGTAGCGGTCGAGCTTTAGCTCGACCGGAGACGACCTCGCACTGGTTAAACCGCGACGGTCGACGTAAACGTCGACCGCTCCAACAATCGCGTTGGAAATCGTTCGATCGAGTATTGATCAGAACTCGTCGATCGAGTCCGCTCCGGCCGACGTGAACAGCTGCCGTAGCGCGGTCGAGTCGGAGTACGAAGGATAGCCGACGATCATGCGTCCGTCCTCGACGGCTTTCGCATAGTCGTCGGTGCGGCCGTCTGGGACGCCGAGTTCGGAGAGCGACTCGAGCAGCTCGTCGCCGTGCACTTCGTTCGGCGAGCGGTTAGTCGAGGTGGGCAGCCCGGTGCCGCCGGTGCCGAGCGTCGGGCCTTCGACGCCGCGCTCGACGTCGCCGATCCACACGAACTGGACACCGCTGGTCGCGAGCTCCGTCGGCACTTCGTCGGTCGTCAGCGCACGGAGGCGTTCCGGATCGGCGCCGCTCTCGCGCAGGCCGTCGATGATCGATTTCAGTGCGCCGCTATTAGAAAATATGCCAACCACCATGCTCACGGGTCGGTTCCTCACTCGTGCGGTCCGACACGGTGCGCATCAAACGTCGTGCGACCGAAGCCGGGGCCGACCCATTCTGGTCCAACCCATATGCGCCCTCTCCGAAAGGCGCCCGAGTCGGCGCTCCCAAAGGGCCCTGCATGGACCCGTCTGGTCAAAGACCGGTCGCAAACGATGACGCGATAGCGACGAAGCGAGGCGGATTCCACTGGCCGACGTTCGCCGCCGACGCACTGCTCGTCTGGGGCGGCGGCTTGCTGGCCAACATCCTCAACTACGTCTACCATTTCGTCTTGTCGCGCGCGCTCGGGCCGGACGCGTACGGTTCGCTCGCGACGCTGCTCGCGATCACGATGATCGTCGGCGTGCTCGGGTCGTCGGTCGGCACCCTGGCGATGCAAGAGACCGCGCGGTTGTGGGTCACGCACCGCGACGGCGCGATCGCGGCGTTCGGTCGAACCGTGCTCCGTTCGGCCGTGCTCATCGGGGGCGTCGTCGGCATCATCATGGCACTCGTCGCGATACCGCTGTCCGCCTATCTCCATGTGACCGACCGCCTCGCGTGGGCGTTCCTCATTGTCTCGCTCGTCGCCGGCATCGTCGCGGGCGCGGCGCGGGGATCGATCCAGGGGGCTCACCGTTTCGTCGGATATTCGTCCTCGCTCGTCGCCGAATGCGCGGTCAAGCTGATCTTCGGCGTCGTCTTGGTCCGCGCCGGTTTGTCGGTCGGCGGTGCGATGGGCGGCGTCGCCGGCGGACTCTTGGCCGGCATCGCGGTCGCGCTCGCGTCGCTCTTCTCGACGCGCAAGCAGTCCGAAGACGACTATCGCTCCGAACCCTACGGCGCGCCGGCGTTCGCGCTGCTGACGATCAACGCCGCATCGATGGCGCTGCTCTACGTCGATACGGTGTTCGCGAAACACGCGCTTTCGGGGGTCGCGGCCGGCGAGTACACGGCGGCAGGTCTTGTCGCGCGGATCATACCCTTCGGGATCGGGCTCGTCGTGCCGCTCGTCATGCCGAAAGCCGCGGCGGCGCGTCACGTCGATCGCGCCGCTCTCGGACGTTTGCTCGCGGTCGCGTTCGGTATCGGCGTGGGCGGTATACTCGTCGTGCTCGCGATCGTCGAGATATGGCCGACGTCGATCGTCCACGTCACGTTCGGCGCGGCATACTCGCAAGCCGCACTCATACTGCGGCTGTATGCGATCGACGGCGCGCTGCTCGCGCTGGGGATGCTCGGATCGTCGTACCTCGTCGCCGTCGGAGATTATCGCATCGGCAAATGGATGGTGGGTTCTCTAGCGCTGCAAGCCGCCGCCATGGCGTTATATGGCACGACGCCGGAGTCGCTCATCGCGATCGCCGCAGGCGGCAACGCGCTCATCGTTCCCGTCGTTGCCGTATTGGTCGCAAGCAGCCTTCGCGGCACGCCGCAGGCGCCTGCACCCCGGCGCGCCGAAACCAAGCATTCCCGACCGGAGCGCGTATGAGCGACGTCTTCTATAGGAAGCTGCACAAGCAGCTCCCGGTGATCGTCAAAGGTGAAGGCGTTTGGCTGACGGACGCCGCCGGCAAGCGTTATCTCGACGCAAGCGGCGGCGCGATGGTGTGCAACGTCGGACACGGCGTCGCCGACATCGCAGACGCGATCGCGGCGCAAGCCCGCAAGATTGCCTACGTAAACGGAACCCAATTCACGAACGAGCCGGTCGAAGAGCTCGCGACGATGCTCGCTGCGCGAGCGCCATGGGCGGCGTTTAAATCGTATTTCCTCTCGAGCGGGTCCGAGGCCGTCGAAGCAGCGCTCAAGCTCGCGCGCCAATACCATGTCGAGCGCGGCGATCTCGCGCGCAAGACGATCATCGCACGCACGCCCGGTTATCATGGCAACACGCTGCTCGCGCTCTCGGCGTCGGCGCGCGAACATTATCGCCGCGTGTACGCGCCGTGGCTTCTCGACGTCGTCATGATCGACGCGCCGTATCCATACCGCGCAGGTCCACTCGGCGAAGCATCGCCGGCGATGACCGGCGACGCGCTCGAGACCGCGATCCTCTCAGCCGGACCCGGCAACGTCGCGGCGTTCATCGCCGAGCCGATCGGCGGCTCGTCGACCGGCGCGTCGGTGCCGCCGGCGGGCTACTACGCGCGCGTCCGCGAGATCTGCGACCGCTTCGGCGTGCTCTTCATCGCCGATGAAGTGCTCACCGGCGCCGGACGCACCGGCAAGTTCTTCGCGCTCGAACACTTCCGGACGCGCGACGGCAAGCCGGTCGTGCCGGACATCATCACGCTCGGCAAAGGACTGAACGGCGGATACGCAGCGCTGTCGGCGGTCATGGCGACATCCGCGGTCGTCGAGACGATCGCGAAAAGCGGCGGCGATTTCCAGCATGCGCAGACGTATTCGCACCACCCCGTCGCCGCCGCCGCCGGCGTCGCGACGCTCGGATATATCGAGCGGAACGACCTGGTCGAGCGCGCGGCGACGATGGGCACCCGCTTGCTGCAGCGGCTTCGCGATGCCACGTCGTCGAGCGATGGGGCCGAGCTCGTCGGGGACGTCCGCGGCGTCGGGATGCTCGCGGCGGTCGAGCTCGTCGCCGATACGCAGACGAAGCGACCATTTCCACGCGACATGAAGGTGGCTGAGACGCTCGTGGCAAGCGCCCTCGAACGCGGGCTCGTGCTTTGGCCGAACGTCGGGCACGCCGACGGCCACGACGGAGACCTCATCATGATCGCCCCCGCGTTCACGCTGACGGCGAGCGAGCTCGACGAGCTTTGCGCCAGGTTGAGCGACGCGCTTGCGGCATGCGCGTCCAAACTGCGCAAAAACGTAACTATGTAGCGGTCGAGCTTTAGCTCGACCGGAGAGGACGATATGGCGACCCAGACTCCTGAGAAAAAATTCAAGATCACATATTCCGCGATCGGCGGCGATCTCGATCAGATCCATCGGGATTTCGACGAGGCGCTCGATTCGGTTCGCGGCCGCTTCGGCTCGCAGAAGCACCCGTTCATCGATGGTGCGACCCAAAAAGGCGGCGGATCGGTCGTCGAGGTCCGCTCGCCGATCGATCGCGACGTCCTCATCGGCACGTTCGCGAGCGCCGACGCCGGGCAGGTCGACAAGGCAGTGCAAAGCGCCAAGGCCGGGCAGAAGCGCTGGGCGGCGTTGCCCTGGCACGAGCGCGTCGCTACGATGCGGCGCGCCGCCGAGGCGATTCGCGAACGGCGGTACGAGATCGCGGCGCTCATGAGCATCGAAGTCGGCAAGAACCGGATGGAGTCGCTCGGCGACGCGGAAGAGTCGGCCGATCTCATCGACTACTACGCGCAAAACGTCGAAGACAACCACGGTTTCATGCAGCCGCTCGGAAAGCTCGCCGACAACGAGAACACGATGGAAGTGCTCCGGCCGTTCGGCGTGTTCGCGGTCATCTCGCCGTTCAATTTCCCGCTCGCGCTCGCGACCGGCATGTCGAGCGCGGCGCTCGTCGCCGGCAACGCCGTCGTTCTCAAACCATCAGTGCTGTCGACGTTCACCGCGTCGTTCCTCGCAGACGCGTACGCGAAAGCGGGCGTTCCGGCCGGCGCCTTCAATCTCGTGCCCGGATCCGGCGGCAGCGTCGGGGAGACGCTCATCAAGCATGCGGGCATCGACGGCATCGCCTTCACCGGCTCGCACAGCGTCGGCATGCGGCTGCTGCGCGAGTTCGGTGCGGGCGGCGCGTTCGCCAAGCCGTGCCTCGGCGAACTCGGCGGCAAGAACGCGACCATCGTGACGGCCTCCGCCGACGTCGAAGCGGCCGCGGAAGGCGTCATGCGATCGGCGTTCGGATACGGCGGGCAGAAGTGCAGCGCGTGCTCTCGCGTCTACGTCGAGCGCGGCGTCGCCGACAAGTTCGTCGACCTGCTGCTCGAGAAGACCGCCAAGCTCACGATCGGCGACCCGACGAAACGCGACGTCTACCTCGGCCCGGTGATATCGGCCGATGCCGCGACGCAGTTCCAACACGCGGCCGCGAAAGCGCGTAAGGACGGGAGCGTGCTCGCCGGCGGCGAGCGGCTCGGCGGCGATCCGTTCGACCGCGGCAATTTCGTCGAGCCGACGATCGCCGAGCTGCCGCTCGATCACGAGATCTTCCGAAACGAATTGTTCTTGCCGTTCTTGGTGCTCGCGCGCGTCGACTCGTTCGACCAGGCGTTGGCGGAGAGCAACCGCGTGCCGCTCGGCCTCACCGGCGGACTGTTCTCGAAAGACGACGCGCAGATCGATCGCTTCTTCGACGAGATGCAGGCGGGCGTTCTCTACGTGAATCGACGCACCGGCGCGACGACCGGCGCCTGGCCGGGCGTTCAATCGTTCTGCGGCTGGAAAGGCTCGGGCATCACGGGCAAAGGCGGCTGCGGTCCGTTCTACGTGCAGCAATACATGCGCGAACAATCTCGAACCAGGATGACGTAGACGCGGAGCAACGCTCCGCGAAACGATTCAGGGAGCGGTCGAGATTCATCTCGACCGGAAAATCGCCGAAAAAACCGTCAACGCGACGCGCGCGCCGATAGGCGCGCGCACGCTTCGTTCGGAGCGTGCCAAAGGGTAGCCGCAAACGCAGCCGGAAACAGACAAGACGACCTTTTTGCCCACTCGCTTGGAAGAAAGCGCCGCCACAGCGCGTCGCCGCATGAGAACATGAAGAACTATCCGCACATCGTCGTCACGCCGCCCGGACCGAAGGCGCGCACGATCATCGAACAAGACACGCGCTACGCGTCGACGTCGTACATCAAAGAGTATCCGCTGGTCGCCGCTCGCGGCGAGGGCGCGATGGTCGAAGATGTCGACGGCAATCGGTACCTCGACTGCATGGCAGGCATCGCCGTGTCGTCGACGGGCTACGCGCATCCGTCAGTCGTCGCCGCTGCGAAAGCGCAGCTCGACAAGTTCTCGCACATGTGCGCGACGGACTTCTACTATCCCGTGTTCGCGCAGCTGTGCGAGCGGCTGTCGAAGCTGGCGCCCGGCCCCGAGCCGAAGCGCGTCTTCTTGACGAACTCCGGCACCGAAGCGGTCGAGGGCGCGATCAAGCTCGCGCGCAGCCACACGAAGCGGCAGAATATCATCGCGTTCGAAGGGGCTTTCCACGGGCGAAGCATGGGCGCGATCTCGCTCGGCTCGAGCAAGGTGAAGTACCGCCGCCACTTCGGTCCGCTGCTCCCCGGCGTCTATCATCTGCCGTACGGCAATCCGTATCGCGACGTCGACTACGTCACGCCGGCGAAGAACTTGTTCCGCGAGCGCGTCGGCGAGGACGAGATCGCAGCCGTCATCGTCGAGCCGATACTCGGCGAAGGCGGATACGTCGTCCCGCCGCGCGCCTTCTTGCAATATTGGCGCGACTTCTGCGACGAACACGGCGCCGTGCTCGTCTACGATGAAGTGCAATCCGGCGTCGGCCGTACGGGCAACATGTTCGCCGCGCAAACGCTCGGCGTTCTCCCGGACGTCTATTTGCTCGCGAAGGGGCTCGGGTCGGGCTTGCCGATCGGCGCGATCATCGCCAAAGAATCGGTCATGTCGTGGGGGCACGGCAGCCACGGCAGCACGTTCGGGGGCAATCCCGTGGCGTGCGCCGCGGCGCTCGCGACGCTCGACCTCGTCGAGAACGGACTCATGCAGAACGCCGCGCGCGTCGGTGCGGTCTTGCTCGACGGGCTGCGCGGGCTCGCCCGCAAGCATGACATCATCGGCGATGTCCGCGGCGTCGGGCTCATGATCGGCGTCGAGTTCGTCTCCGACCGCGCGACGAAAGAACACCTGCACGGCATCGTGCCGCAGATCGAGCTCGCGGCGTTCCGCAAAGGGCTGCTGCTCCTCGGCTGCGGTCAGAGCACGATCCGCATCGCGCCGCCGCTCGTCGTCGACGAAGAAGATGCGGCGATCGCGTTGCGCATCCTCGACGAGGTCCTCGCGGAGCTCCGAGTGCCCGCTTGAAGTCCGCCGGCTCGAAGGTCGCCACCTCGAAGGTCGTCACGATGAAGGACGCCGTCGCGCGCCTCGTGTGCGACGGCGACGTCGTCGTCATCGAGGGCTTCACGCACCTCATCTGCTTCGCGGCGGCGCACGAGATCATCCGTCAGCGCCGCAAAGACCTGACGCTCTGCCGCCTGACGCCCGACCTCGTCTACGACCAGCTCATCGCCGCCGGCTGCGCGCGCAAACTCGTCTTCTCGTGGGCGGGAAATCCGGGCGTCGGCTCGCTGCACGCCTTGCGTCGCGCGATCGAAAAGGGCGTGCCGGTGCCGCTCGAGATCGAGGAGTACTCGCACTTCGGCATGGTCGCGCGCTTCAGCGCCGGCGCTGCGAAGTTGCCGTTCTGGCCGCTGTCCGATTACCGCGGCAGCGATCTGCCCGCCGCCAATCCGCTCATCAGGACCGTACGGTGCCCGTACACCGATGTCGAACTCGCGACGGTGCCCGCGCTCAATCCCGACGTGACGATCATCCATGCCCAACGGGCCGACGCCGACGGCAACGCGCAGATCTGGGGGCTGTACGGCGTGCAAAAGGAAGCAGCGTTCGCCGCGAAACGCGTCATCATGGTCGTCGAAGAGATCGTCGAGCCGTCGGTCGTACGTGCCGATCCGAACAGGACGCTCATCCCGGGCTTCATCGTCGACGCGGTCGTCTGCGAACCGTGGGGCGCGCACCCGTCGTACGCGCAGGGCTACTACGATCGCGACAACGATTTCTACGTCGCCTGGGATGAAGTGTCGCGCGACGAAGCGCGGCTCGGTTCCTGGCTTGACGAGTTCGTCCATGGGGCCGCAGATCGCGCCGCCTACATGGACAAGATGCCTGGGTTGCGCGAGCGGCTCGAGGCGAAGCCGCGCTTCTGCGAAGGAGTCAACTACGGCTTCTGAAGCGCCCGAGTACACGAACTCCGAACTCATGGCTGTGCGAGCAAGCAAGGAGCTCCACGACGGCGACGTCGTGTTCGTCGGCATAGGGCTGCCGAATCTCGCGTGCAATCTCGCGCGCGCGACGCATGCGCCCGATCTCGTGCTCATCTACGAGTCCGGTGCGATCGGCGCGGTACCGGACAGACTGCCCGTCTCGATCGGCGACCCGGCGCTCGTCACCGATTCGCTCGGCGTCGCGTCGATGGCCGACATCTTCCAATTCTACTTGCAGGGCGGCCGCATCCAGGTCGGATTCTTGGGCGGCGCGCAAGTCGACCGGTACGGCAACATCAATTCGACGGTCATCGGGCCGTACGCTAAGCCGAAAGTGCGGTTGCCGGGCAGCGGCGGGGCGTGCGAGATCGCGATCCACGCGGAGCGCGTCATCGTCGTCGCTCCGCTATCCGCGCGTTCGTTCCCAGCGGCCGTCGACTTCGTGACGTCGCCCGGCCACGCCGGGAAGTACGGAACGCGCAAACAGCTCGGACTTCCAGGCGGCGGCCCGCAGCGCATCGTCACCGACGTCGGCGTTCTCGAGCCGTCGACCGATGACGGCGAGCTCGAGCTCGTCGGCATCTATCCGAACGCGAAGATCGACGAGGTCAAGGCAAAGGTCGGCTGGCCGTTGCGCGTCCGTGCCGACCTCGAGAAATATCCGCCGCCGACCGCCGACGAATTGCGTCTCCTGCGCGAAGTCCTCGACCCCACGCATCTCTACATCTAAGGCGGACGATCTTTGGAGCGGTCGACCTTCATCGTCGACCGCAGATGACCTCGCAATTCGAAAATCGCGCCGGTCGAGCTAAAGCTCGACCGCTACACGTTCTGCGCGTACATAGCCGCGGCGGTCGACCGTAAAGGTCGACCGCTCCATTTTTCTCTCGCGTGATCGCGGCTGTGAGTTACTGCGGGACCGCGGGCGGACCCGAAGGCGGCGGCGGCGACGGAGGCGTGAAGACCGGCGTCGGCGGCGGGGCGTAACCCGCCGGAGAGAACGATGCCACTTGACGCGGATGGAGGAGCGGCAGCATCGCCGCGCCGAGCGCGACGCAGCTGACGCACGCTTCGAGCACGATGCCCATCCACAGCGGCAGCAGCGCTTCGACGGCGGTGATGATCACGAGGCCGACCGCTGCGGTCGCAAGCGGCGAGGGTTCGACCGCGTTCGCGACGTCGAAGAGCCGGCGTCCGAGGAGCTGCGCGACGGTGGCGCGGCCGACGAGATACGCGACGACGACCGCGACGACGACGGCGGGCATGAGCACGATGCCGATGACGGTGATCGTCAGCGCGATCATGACGACGACGAGGATGAACGGCCAGCTGAACCCGACGACCGTGCCGAGGACCGGACGGCGCACGAGCTCGTCGCGCAGCATGCGGACGGTGCCAGGCGCGATCGCGAATGCGAGCAGGCTCAAGATCCCGAGGACCGCGAGGAGCGTGTACCACGCCGTCGGTGGTCCGTTGTCGTTGTTGATGTTGTCGGTGTTGTCGGGCACCGGCGGAACAGGCGGGACCGGCACCGGGGGTACCGCGTACGCGCCCGGGTGATGACGTCCGCTGCCGGTATTCGCGTTGGCCGATTGATTGTCGACGGAACCGCCGAACGCGACGGTGCTGCCGTCGACTTCGCCGGAAGGATAGATGGTGAGATCGCCACCCATGACGGCTGCGTCTCCGTCGACGTGCCCGTACACCTTGGCGTTGCCGCCGAAGACGACGAGATCGCCCGTCACCTCTTGACCTTCGCGGACGACGACGTCGTTGCCGAACGACACGAGGTCCTTGCCTTGCTTCGCATCGGCCGGGCTCGTCGCCGCCACAAGCAGTGCGAGCGCAGCGGGCGCGAGCATCACGAAGAAGCGAGACGTACGTTTCATGAGAGAACTCCAGAGAGCGTCGCGCGGACCCGCGACAGATATTTGCGGCCGGCGACGACCATGACCGCGAGGAAAGCGATTTCGATGGCGACACCGAGCGCGACGATCGGGACCGCGTGGAAGTCGATGGCGACGCCGTAGAGCGTCGTCGCGGCGACGCCGAGCTTCGCGCCGAACGCGGCCGCCCCAGCTGCGATGGCCTTCCAGCGGATCGCGCCGAATGCGGTGAGCGCGCCGATCGCGATCCAGAGCGCGACGTCGGCGATGACGAGCCACCAGAGGCGCGTCGGTTGACGTTCCGGCACCGGCATCGCGGCGATGCCCGCCATGACGGCGATCGTGAAGTCCTGCCGCGGCTCGATGCGCGTCAGGCGGACGAGTGACGCTTCGACGGCGTCCAACCGGCTGGCGAATGCGCGGCACGAAGCGCAGCTCGAGAGGTGCGACTCGACGAGGCGGGCGTCGCGCGCCGGCAGTTCGCCGTCGCGGAGCGCTCCTATCCTTGCCTTACATGCAGAGCAGTTCACGGCTGGTGACCTCCGCTTCGAGCGTCGCGTGCGCGGTGTGATCGGCCGAGCCCTCGGCCTCGAGCGCGCGCGCGAGCGCTGCTTTGCCCCTGTGGATGAGCGTCTTGACGTTGCCGAGCGAGACCTGCATCGTGTCGGCTATCTCCTGATATTCCATATGTTTGAAGTAACGCAGCGCGAGCGCGGCTCGCATCTTCTCCGGCACGCGCAACAGCGCGTCGCGGACGCTGCGCTCGTCGTCCGCCGCAAGAGCCATCGCCTCGGGTGCCGCCTCGCGGCGCGTATCCGGCAGGCGCTGGTCGAGCGTCTCGTCTTCGAAGAGATCCTCGGTCTTCGGGCGGCGGCTCTCTTTGCCCAAGTGCGTCCGAGCCACGTTGCGGGCGATCTGATAGAGCCAGGTCGAGAACTTCGCGATGTTCGGGTTGAAGGTCCGTAGGTGCGCGTATGCTCGCATGAAGGTTTCCTGTGCCAGGTCGTTCGCGTCTTCGGCGGACCGGACGCTCGCGAAGATGAAGTTGACTATCCCCCGCTTGTGCCGCTCGACGAGCGGCGCAAAGGCGTTTGCGTCTCCCTTGAGGACGAGCCCGACGAGGGCTTCGTCCGCCACCTGCGCGCCGATCTGAGGACCTCCCGTCTGCACGATATACCTAAATTCTGAAGAAAAGTTGCGCCGCCCGTCGGCTGGGAATCGGCCGTCCCACGACACGGATTCCGCGTCCTTTGGTCGAAAACCCGGCCCATGCACCACAAGCAAAGCACGGACGAGCTGGCCGGAAAGCCTACTTCGCAGTCGGCGACCGTCCTCGCGACGCTCGTCGAGCCATCACAAACGAACGCGATGGGCAACATCCATGGCGGCACGATCATGAAGCTCGCAGATCAAGCGGCCGGAGCGGCAGCGATCCGCCATGCCGGCCGCATCTGTGTGACGGCGAGCATCGATCGCCTCGACTTCTTGAACGCCGTCCACGTCGGCGATCTCGTGACGCTCAAATCGGCGGTGAACTACGTTCATCGGACCTCGATGGAGGTCGGTGTCCACATCGAGGCCGAGAACATGACGACCGGCGTCGTCAAGCACGTCGCGAGCGCGTATCTCATCTTCGTGGCGCTCGACGAGAATTGCAAGCCGGTGACCGTCGCCCCGGTCATCCCGCAGACCGAATCTGAGAAGTTGCGCTACCGGCAAGCCGAGCTGCGCTACAGACAGCGTCAAGAAAACCGCGCGCAGCAGCGCGCACTGCTCGAGGCTCAGCGGACGGCTCGATGACGGCGGGCGCGCGCTACGGCCTGCTGTTCGTTGGAATAGCAGGCTTGTCGCTCGCCGGCGTCTTCTACCGCGCCGCATCCGCGCCGCCTATCGCGATGGTCGCGTGGCGCATGCTCATCGGCGCCGCCGTGCTCCTGCCGGTCACGGCAGTCACATCGGCGATGCATCGCCGCTATCGTATCGCATCGAACGATCTCATCTGGAGCATCGTCTCGGGGACGTGCTTTTGCATCGATCTCGTGTTGTGGGCGATCAGTCTTCGTTATACGTCGATCGCGAGCGCTGCGCTCTTCGTGAGCACGCAGCCGATCTTCGTCGCCGCGTTCTCCACGACGGCACTCGGCGAGCGCCCATCGCGCGCGACGATCGTGGGTATCTCGCTCGGGATCGTGGGCATGGTGGTCGTCGGAGCAGTCGACCTCCGGCTCGCAGGTCATGCGCTCGTCGGCGACCTGCTCGCGGTGAGCGCAGCGTTCGCGGAGACCGCCTATTTATTGATCGGACGTCGCGTCCGCCGTCACGTCGACGCGCCTCGCTACGCGCTCGTCGTCTACACGACATGCGCGGCGTGCTGCTGGATCGCATTGGCCGCGTTGCGCGTGCCGGCATCGATGAGCGGCCACGACATGATGATGGCGCTCGGCGTCGCGCTGTCGGCGACCGTCATCGGGCACACGCTCGTCTCGTTCTCGCTCGGGCACATGCCCGCGCCGGTCGTCGCGGTCTCGTTTCTCGCGCAGCCGCTGCTCGCAGCGTTTTTCGCTTATGCCATCTTGCATCAGTCGATCCCATGGACGACCGCGGCCGGCGGCCTGATAGCGCTCGCGGGGATAGGCATCGTGGCGTACGCGAACGAACGGCAACCGCTCGCCGCGGGCATGTGAACGCGGGGGGAAGTCATTGCAAAAACGCGCGCTCATAACCGGCATCACCGGTCAAGACGGATCGTATCTCGCCGAGCTCTTGCTCGAAAAGGGCTACGACGTCTTCGGCATCACGCGGCGCTCGAGCACGAACTCGTTCGACCGCATCGAGCATATCATCGATCGCATCACGCTGCTGTCGGGCGATCTGCTCGACGAGCATTCGCTCGTCGCCGCCGTGCGGGAATCGCAGCCAGACGAGATCTACAATCTCGCCGCGCAGAGCTTCGTTCCGACGTCGTGGTCGCAGGCCGTTCTCACCGCGGAATTCACGGCCGTCGGCGTGACGCGCATGCTGGAAGCGATGCGCGCGGTCAAACCCGATGCGCGCTTCTATCAGGCATCGAGCAGCGAGATGTTCGGCAAGGTCGTCGAGACGCCGCAGACGGAGAAGACGCCGTTCTATCCTCGCAGTCCGTACGGCGTCGCAAAAGTGTACGGCCATTGGATCACGGTGAACTATCGCGAGTCGTACGGATTGTTCGCGTGCTCAGGAATACTTTTTAACCACGAAAGCTTATCGAGCAACAGCCCGGTTATCATCCGCGAGCGCGGTCTCGTAGACATCCTACCGATCAGCGAAGTGGTGTCGGTGCTGCCAAAGGGACCGGCCTATCAGCGCTTTGATACAAGCGGGCTAGAGGTGTGGGATGGCGACAGCTTCGTTCGAGTTCTGGGTGGAACGGCTTATCATCATGCGCCGCTTAAGCGCAACAAGGACGTTCGCCGGATCGAGGCACGATGCGGGAGCGTGACGACCACCGGCGATCACGTCGTTTTTCTGGACGATGAAGAACGAGCCAATCGCGACGTTCGTCAAGGTGATAGAATGCTGCGAGCTTCGTTGCCGCCGGCGCCCGGCGTTACGACAGTGAGCAGCGAACTTGCTTGGCTCCTAGGGGCTTTCGTCGGCGACGGAAGCGCCTATCTTCAAAGGGGTAACGCTAGGGCCAAATTCGTCAACAATGACTTGTCCCTACGGCGCCGCTTTGCAGAAGCGTGGCAGCGAGTGACCTGCGGATGGTCTTCCGAGGCACGGGGAGTGTCGGGCTTCAGGGCAGGCGCCGTCGTGGGTGCGCTTGCGCTAAACGGAGCGTCGACGTTCGTCCAGTGGTTGCGCGACGAGTGCTACACCGACGACGGATACAAGCGGATACCGCGCATCGTCCTCAACGCCGATGAGCAGACGATGGTCGCGTTTCTCGAGGGGTACAACGCGACGGACGGGCTCAAAGCCGGCAGCCCCCGTTACCAATTCAAGAACTTCAAGACGAACTCGCCGACGCTTGCGATGGGCCTTTGGTGGCTCGCTCGAGTCGCTCTCGATCAGCAGCCGGTGCTCAACGTCGATGTCGGACCACGCGAGCGTCCAGGACCGTTCTACTCCATGAACTTGCGGACGCCGGTAATCTCGAATCAGGGAGCGCACCTCCGGAGGGATCTTGCGGAAGTCAAGCGAGTTGTGTCGATACCCAACTACGACGGTTGGCTCTACGATCTCACGACCGAGTCGGGCAAATTCCACGCCGGCGTCGGCGAGTGCGTCATACATAACTCGCCGCGTCGCGGTCTGGAGTTCGTCACGCGCAAGGTAACCGATGGGGTTGCTCGCATCAAGCTCGGGCTCGCTAAAGAACTACGTATGGGTAACCTCGACGCGCAACGCGATTGGGGTTACGCGCCCGACTACGTACGTGCGATGTGGATGATGCTGCAGCAGCCCGATGCGGACGACTACGTCATCTCGACGGGGCGCACGCACAGCGTGCAGCAGCTCGTCGAGACGGCGTTCTCGCATGTCGGGCTAGACTGGAAGAAACACGTCGTCATCGATCCGAAATTCATCCGCCCTGCCGAAGTGGACATGCTGATCGGCGACGCCACGAAAGCGCGCACGAAGCTCGGGTGGCAGCCCGAGGTGTCCTTCGAACAGCTCGTCGCCATCATGGTCGACGCCGACCTAGCGCGCCTCAAGCAGCAGCATCGAGCCTGATGAAGGCGTTCGTCACCGGCCTCGACGGCTTCGCCGGCCAGTGGCTGGCGCGCGAACTCATAGCGGCCGGAGCCGACGTCGCAGGAGGCTCGCGCGTCGCTCTTCCTTCCTATAGTATTCTGTCGCAGACGGAGGCCGGTGCACTCGGCTGGTTTGGGTTCGAACTGACCGACCGCGAATCCGTTGAGAGAGCTCTGGCCGGCGCACGACCCGACACGGTCTTCCATCTCGCCGCGCAGGCGTCGGTGAGCGAGTCGATCGCCGACCCCGTCGCGACGTACGAGACGAACGTCGTCGGCACCGCGATGCTGCTCGAATCGATCGCGACGGTGACTCCCGACGCGACGGTCGTGTGCGTCGGCTCGGCGGACGCCTACGGACCCGTCAAGCCTGAAGAACTGCCGCTACGCGAAACGGCGGAGCTGCGGCCGACGAATCCGTACGCCGCGAGCAAAACGGCGGCAGAATCGATCGCGATGCAGTACGCCCGCTCCGCGCGGCTCAGAGTCATCGCGACGCGCTCGTTCAACCACACGGGTCCGGGTCAACGCCCCGCGTTCGCGGTCCCGGCGTTCGCGAAGCAGATCGCGGACATCGCCATAGGGTCCGCTCCTCCCGTTCTCCGCGTCGGCAATCTCGATGCGCGTCGCGACTTGTCGGACGTGCGCGATGTCGTGCGCGCGTATCGCCTCCTCGCGGAACGCGGCGAGTCCGGCGTCGCTTACAACGTCTGCAGCGGGTCATCGGTCTCGATGCGCTCCATCGTCGACCGGTTGGTGAGCATCGCCGGTATCAATGTCACGATAGAGATCGACCCGCAGCGCCTGCGCCCGTCGGACACGCCCGAGCTCGTCGGCGACAACAGCCGCCTGTGCGAAATGACCGGCTGGACGCGGCAGATCCCGCTCGAGCAGACGTTGCGCGATGTCTACTCATGGTATGCGGCAAAGGGCACGAACGCTCGTTAGTCAATTCCCGTCGCATGCAGGTCAGATCGGGCGGCTGGCGGACGATCGTCTTCAAGAACCGCGGGGCGCTCCTCGTGCCGGTCGCGCTCGTCTTGCTCATTTTCGGAAGACCGTCGATGCTGAGCGCGCAGATCGGCATCGCCGTCGCCGTGCTCGGCGAAGTGCTGCGTATCTGGGCTGTCGGCTATTCGGGCGAGACGACGCGGGCCGACATCGTCACTGCGCCCGCGCTCGTGACGGCCGGGCCGTACGCCCTGACCCGAAATCCGCTTTACGTGGCGAACGCGATCATCGCGCTCGGGTTCTGGTATGCGTTCGCGGGCGGCATCTCGATCGCCGAAGCGTCGATGACGTTCGTCGTCGTCGTCGCACTCGTCGTCGGCGTGTACGCGATCATCATCCCGCTCGAAGAAGCATACCTCGCCGGCCACTTCGGCGACGCGTATCGCCGCTATGTCGAGACGGTGCCCCGCATCGTACCCACCGGCAGCTCGCTCGCACCGGCTGACCGTTCGGGCACATGGAAGCCCAACGTGATCATGAGAGCGGAGATCATCACGCTCATCTTTTTCATCCTGATGCTGACGATCGTTTACCTCAAGCTCGGCCAGTGGGCTGATTGGGGGATCTACTTCTAGGACGGCTCCAGCGAAAGAGCTCCCGAGCCGGCGCGAGCTCTAAGGCGAAATCGCGGCGGTCGACCGTAAAGGTCGACCGCTCCCCGGGACATTGGGAGGCCAGCGCAAGAATTCCGAATCGTGGGACCATCTCATCAGCCATTGCGAACGCCCGTTGGCTTGCTGGCGGAAGGACCGCGATGCTACCCTTGGAATGCACCCATCCCGCCGGTACGCTTCGGGCCGATTCTGCGGAGATCAGGCGAGCGCCGCCGCCTGAATATCGGCCCAAGCAAGGCAAAAAGTGTGGCGATTTTCGAGAACGCCGGCGGGGAAATGCAACCACGGCCGCTGCCAACAGCGGCCGCTTTTTTTGTTCCCACCAAAGGCGCGTCCGGCGAAGTGCCGTAACGTGCGAAGGTCGAAACATCGCGTTATCACACCGGTCCACAACAGGAGCCTTTCATCCGTGCCCGACACCGTTGTCGTCGCCGCCGTCCGCACGCCGGTCGGCAAGCTCGGCGGCTCGCTCTCATCGCTCGCGGCGACGTCCCTCGGCGGCGAAGCGATCCGGGTCGCCGTCGCGCGCTGCGGCATCGACCCTTCGCAGATCGACCACTCGATCGTCGGCCAAGTCATCCAAGCCGGCGCCGGGCAAGCGCCGCACCGTCAGGTGACCTTCATCGCCGGCCTGCCGAAGACGGTCACATCTGAGACGGTGAACAAAGTATGCGCGTCGGGAACGCTCGCCATCGCGTCGGCGCATCGGTTGATCCAAGCGGGCGCACATCGCTCGATCGTCGCGTCGGGTATGGAAAGCATGTCGCGCGCGCCCTATCTCGTTCCGGAAGCGCGCTTCGGATATCGCATGGGCGACGCGAAGCTCATCGATTCCATGATGAACGATGGCCTTTGGGATGCGTTCCTCCACCAGACGATGGCGCAAGAGAGCGATCGGGTCGCAAGCCACCTCGGACTCGGTCGCGAGCGACAGGATGAATTCGCTCTGCGCAGCCACCATCACGCGGTCGATGCGTTCGAAAATGGACGCCTCGCCGACGAGATGATCCCGCTCAAGGTGGCGTCGAAGGCGCGCGGACGCCTCATCATCGACAAGATCCCCGCGTCGCGCGAGCTCGTCGGCGTCGGCGCGATGCGCATCGATGAAACACCCGACGAGTTCGTCGCCAAGCCTGAGAAGTTCTCGCCGTATCTCGCGGACCCAAGCGCGCCGTTCGCGCTCGTCGATCGCGACGAGGCGCCGCGAAAGGACACCAGCCTCGACGCGCTCGCGAAGCTGAAGCCGCTCAATCCTGGCGGGTCGATCACGGCAGGCAATGCTCCGGGAGTCAATGACGGCGCAGCTGCCCTCGTTCTCGTGTCGTCCGACTTCGCGCGGCAGAACGGTCTTACGCCGCTCGCCAAAGTGCTCGGCCACGCGACCGCCGCCTGGGATCCGCCCTACCTTCCTGTGACGCCCGCGATGGCCGCGGCCAAGCTCCTCGATGAACACAGGCTGCGTGTCGAAGACATCGCGCTCTGGGAGATCAACGAGGCGTTCGCCGCCGTCGCGCTCTCGTCGATCGACCGGCTCGGCCTCGATCAAGAACGGGTCAACGTCGATGGCGGCGCGATCGCGATCGGGCACCCGCTCGGCGCGAGCGGCGCGAGAATCGTCGTCCATCTCATCCATGCCCTGCGCAAGCGCGGCGGCGGACTCGGCGTCGCGGCCATCTGCAGCGGCGGCGGTCAGGGAGATGCCCTGCTCGTCGAGGTCGGTTGAGACTAAGGACGGGCGATGGATTTCGAACTCGGCGAAGAACAGCGCGCCGTCCGTGACATGGTAGCCGTGTTCGCAGCGCGCGAAGTAGCACCGCACGCGAACGACTGGGACCGCGAACACACCTTCCCGGCTGACGTCTTCCGCAAGCTCGGCGAGATCGGTATCATGGGCATGACCGTGTCCGAGCGCTACGGCGGGGCCGCGCTCGACTCGATCAGCGCCGTTCTCGCGATCGAAGAGCTCAGCCGCGCGGACGCAGGTGTCGGCGTCACCGTCTCGGTCCACACGGGCCTAACCTCGCGCATCGTCGAGCTCTTCGGCTCCGAAGCGCAGAAGAAGCACTACCTCCCGCGCATGTGCACCGGGGAATGGCTTGGCGGCTTCGCCCTCACGGAAGCGGATTCCGGAAGCGATGCGGCATCGCTGCGCACGCGCGCCGCGCGCCACGGCGACTGCTACGTCCTCGACGGCACGAAGCAGTGGGTCACGAACGGCGGTCACGCCAGGGTCTTCATCGTGTTCGCGCGCACCGGCGGACCCGGACCGAAAGGCATCTCAGCATTTCTCGTCGACCGCGATACGCCCGGCCTATCGCTCGGGCGCGTCACGGACAAGCTCGGGATCCACTCGTCCGACACGACCGATCTCGTCTTCGAGCACGGCGAAGTCCCGGCGGACGCGCTGCTTGGCGAAGAGAACGGCGGCTACAAGATCGCGCTCGCCACGCTGGGCAACGGCCGGCTCGGAATCGCGGCGCAAGCGGTCGGCATCCTCGCCGCCTGCCTCGATACCTCGCGTGCGTACGCGAAGGACCGCTTCCAGTTCGGCCGCCCGATAGGCGCGTTCCAGGGCATCGCGTTCAAGGTCGCAGACATGGCCGTCGACTTGGACGCCGCGCGGCTGCTGCTCTATCGCGCGGCGTGGCTGAAGGACCGCGGCGTCACATCGATCGACGCGTCGTCGAAGGCCAAACTCTTCGCGTCGACGGCTGCGCGCAAGCACGCCGCCGAGTGCATCCAGATCCTCGGCGGATACGGATACACGACCGAGTTCCCCGCCGAGCGCTACTATCGCGACTCGAAGATCACCGAGATCTACGAGGGCACGTCGGAGGTGCAGCGTATCGTCATCGCTCGCGAGCTCATCGGCCGGCTCGACGAGCGCACCGCGAAAGACCGGCCGGCGCCCCGGCTCACCGACGGCGCGGCGAAGGAGCCCGCCACAAAACACTAGGCCAGACCACGGCGGTCGAGCTAAAGCTCGACCGCTACAAAATAATCGGGAGTGTAAATGAGACTGCTCGAGTATCAAGGCAAAGAATTGTTCGCCCGAGCGGGCATCCCGGTGCCCAAGGGCAAGGTCGCGTCAACGGTCGAGGAAGCGGTTGCGATCATGCACGCGAACCCGGCGCCGTCCGCCGTCAAAGCGCAAGTGCTCATCGGCGGCCGCGGCAAAGCCGGCGGCATCAAGTTCTGCAGCGACGAGCGCGACGTCGTCGAGCCCACGAAGGCGATCCTCGGCATGCGAATCGCGAACGCCCAAGACCCGGTCGGCGAGATCGTCAAGCGCGTCTGGATCGAGCAGCGCATGGACATCGCCAAGGAGTTGTACCTCTCGATAACCGTCGATCGCGCATCGAAGCGCCCTATCATCATGGCGTCTGCGATGGGCGGCATGGACGTCGAAGAGGTCGCTGAGAAGCATCCCGAGGCGATCGCGAAGTATCGCGTCGATCCGTCCGTCGGCTATTGGCCGTTCATCGGCCGCCGGCTCGCCCGCGAAGCGGACCTGCCCAAAGAAGTGAGCAACGAGTTCGCGTCGATCGTCGGCAAGCTCTACGCGCTCTTCTTCGACGTCGGGGCATTGCTCGTCGAGATCAATCCGCTCGCCGTGACCAAAGACGGCAAGCTCGTCGCGTCGGATTCGAAAGTCGACCTCGACGACAATGCGATGTTCCGCCACAAGGAGCTCGCCGCATGGAAGCCCGAGGGCGAACGCGATCCGCTCAAGGAGCGCGCGATCGCGGCCGGCCTTGGTGAGAACAACTACGTCCAGCTCGACGGCGACGTCGGCATCATCGGCAACGGCGCCGGCCTCGTCATGGGCACGCTCGACGCCGTCAAAGCCGCCGGCGGTCAGCCTGCGAACTTCCTCGATATCGGCGGGGGCGCTAAGGCAGACGTCATGCGCGAAGCGGTCAACATCGTCACGTCGAACCCGAAAGTCCGCTCGCTCTTCATCAATATATTCGGCGGCATCACGCGCGGCGACGAAGTCGCGAAAGGACTCGTCGAGGCGTTGGCAGGCGGCGGCTGGGATCGCCGCAAGCTCGTCATACGATTGACGGGCACGAACGAAAAAGAAGGCCGTGAGGTGCTCCGCCAAAACAACATCGAAGCGGTCGAGACCATGAACGAAGGGGCGAAGCACGCGGTCGCCCTCGCACGAGCATAGGAGCAAAATCTTGTCCATCTTCCTCAACGAACGATCGGAAGTCATCGTCCAAGGCATCACCGGACGAGAAGGCCTCTATCACGCCAACCGCATGCGCGCGTACGGCACGAAACTCGTCGGCGGCGTCACGCCGGGCAAGGGCGGCCAGACGGTCGAAGGATTCGCGGTGTTCGACGGGGTCCGCGAAGCGCGCGCGAAGACCGGCGCGAACGTCAGCGTCATCTTCGTGCCTCCGCCGTTCGCCGCAGATGCGATCCTCGAAGCCGCCGACGCCGGCGTCGAACTCGTCATCTGCATCACCGAAGGCATCCCCGTCCACGACATGCTCAAAGTGATGGCGTCCGTTCCGTCGACGACGCGCGTCATCGGTGCGAACTGCCCGGGCGTCGTCACGCCGGGAGTCGCGCTCGCCGGCATCATGCCCGGACACGTGTTCAGCGACGGAAACGTCGGTTTGATCTCGCGCAGCGGCACCCTGACGTACGAGATCGTCGATCAGCTGACGCGGTCGGGAATCGGCCAAAGCACGTGCGTCGGAATCGGCGGCGATCCGATCATCGGCACGGTCTTCGTCGATTGCCTGGAGGCATTCGAACAAGACGGCAAGACCGAAGCGGTGGTCCTCGTCGGTGAGATCGGCGGTACCGATGAAGAAGACGCCGCGCAGCTCGTCGCGGACAAAAAGTTCACAAAACCGCTCGTGACGTTCATAGGCGGCCGTTCGGCTCCAAAAGGGAAGCGGATGGGCCATGCGGGCGCGATCATCACGGGCAGCATGGGCACGCCGGAATCGAAAGTCGCCGCGTTCCAGAAGATCGGCGCGCCCGTCGCCGACAGTCCGGCCGATATCCCCGGACTCGTCGCCCGGGTCTTGAAACAGCCAGCCAAAGCCTGACCGAAGACCGCATTAGCCCTATCGCGCCGGCACCGTCCGGCGCGATGGCATCAATGCGTCATTTCTAGGCCTCGGATCAAGCCATACAAAGGCACGGCAGAACGTCCAACCGCCGTTCCGTCCGAGAGGACAAATGTGAGATTGCCATGAAAATGCCAGCCTGGAAATGCGCATCCGGGCGGATGCTGCATTTTCTACGGTTGTCTCCGGACGGCACACGAGCCGCGGAGAAAATCGTCGCCATTCGCTTCAAGGAGAGGTTTGGAATGCCAAAATTTGGGTTCCTAAGGATCGCTCTCTTGGCGATGCTAGTCGTGCTTTTCCAGGGAACATGGGCACTGGCAGGCACAACCGGCGGCCTCACGGGCTACGTCGTCCAACCGGACGGCACAGCGCTCGCGGATGCCAAGGTCACGGCAGCATCACCTTCTGAGTCGGCCACAGCGACCACTGACGCGAGCGGACACTTCTCGTTCGTCTCGCTCACCCCGGATACGTATACGGTCACGGCCAGCAAAGACGGCTATGACCCGACGAGCCAACCCGGCGTCACGGTCCTCGCGGACTCGACGGCGGTCGCTCGCATCACGCTTCACCCGACCGTCAAGGTCCTCGGCCACGTGACGAGCACGGCGCAAGCCGCACTCGTGAAGGCCGGCACGACGGCTGACGTCTACTCGATCAATTCGACGACGTCGGCGAAGTCGGCGACCCTCGGCGGCGGCGGCAGCCTCGGCCAGGCGTACGGCGCGATCGCGTCGCAGCCCGGCGTCGTGGTACCGCCGGGTCAGAGCGGCTGGTTCCAGACGATCCACATCCGCGGCGGCGACTTCGACCAAGTCGGGTACGAATTCGACGGCGTGCCGGTGTTGCGGTCGTACGACAACTATCCGACGACCTCGGCCTCGACGCTCGGCCAGCAAGAGCTGCAGATCTACACGGGCGGCGCGCCTGCGAACTCCGAGTCGCAGGGTCTTGCCGGCTACATCAACCAGGTCATCAAGAGCGGCACGTATCCTGGGTTCGCGAACCTGAACCTCGGGATCGGCTCGCCGACGATGTACAACAGCATGCAGTTCGAAGCCGGCGGTGCGACGCCGAACCGTAACTTCTCGTACTACGTGGCGTTCGGCAACAGCTCGCAGAACTTCCGCTGGTTCGACAACAACAACGGCGCCGGCATCCAGCAGAAGTTCGGCGCAGCGTTCGCGCAATTGCCCTGCCCAGTGTTACCTGGCACGCCGCAATCGGGCGGTGGCAATCCGAATCTCGCGAACTGCTATGCGACAGGCATTGGCCCCGGCGGGTATGCACTTGGCCCGCCCGTGGACAGCTTCAACGTCGCGCAGGGGTGGGATCATGAGTCGATCATGAACCTTCACTTCGGCATCCCGCATCACAACGATTCGGGTAAAGACGACATCCAGTTGCTCTACGACAACACGTACCTGCACAACACATATTACAGCTCGGCGAGCGACTGGACGGTCCCGGGCAACCCGTTATTCACCAGCTTAAACGGCGGTGGATCGTTCGGGTATCTGAGCGGTCCGGGCATCGGCTGGCAATACCTTGGTAAGGTAGGCCAAGCACTGCCTACGAGCATGACTGCGGCCCAGCTCCAGGCGATGGTCAACCCGGTGTTCTTCGCGTACAACCCGGCGAGCCAAAAGCCGTTTAGCGGCGGCCCGTTCGGGGCGTTCGCTCCGATCCCGACCGACCAGCGCGACGGTACTGCGAACCCCAACTCGATCATCAAGCTGCAGTACCAGCACAACATCGGTACGGATCAGTACATCCGCGTCTACGGCTTCCAGAACTGGTCGGTGTGGCCGCAGACGTGTCCGAACACAGGTTGGACCAACTACTTCGGCTACTGTCCGCTCAACTATTACGTCGACACGTATACGAGCGGCGTGAGCGGCCAGTACGCCAACCAGATCAACGACAAGAACCTCATCAACCTCGAAGTGTCCGATTTCTGGGCTCAGGACTACCGCGCCAACGACACGACGATGCTCAACGACCTCGGTAACTACTTCGGTGGACCCGATCGGCCGTTCGCGTACCTCGTGAACTCAAAGGCGCCGACATCGGGCATCTGCTACGACGGGTCCGGCAACCCGCAGAGCTGCTACTCCGGTCTCGAGGGAACGATCGGACTCAACGCAGCGGGCACCGGAGCTGCGAACCTCACGTTGCCGGCGACATGCGGCACGGGTCCGTGCGAGTGGTTCGTCGCTGAGAACGGCCGACGAGGCGGCGGCAACTTCGCCAAGCCGAACTTCGGCTGGGTGTCGTTGCAAGATCAATGGAAGCCGTCGCAGCAGTTGCTGTTCAACATCGGTGCGCGGTATACACGCTACTTCTACCAGTTGTCCGATACCGGCGGTCCGGCTCGCGACTTCTGGTTCAATGCGTGGAACGCGTCGCACTGCGTGAATCCCGGCGGCGGTCAAGTGCCGTTCAATAACGGCCTCGGCGCCTGCCCGGCCGGCACGATTCGGGCGACGATGACGAACCTTCCGAACGACACCGAGACCTTCACGGATCTCGAGCCTCGTGTCGGCGGGACGTACACGGTCAATCCGGACAACGTCATCCGGTTCAACTACGGCCGCTACAACCAGCCGCCGAACACGGCCTACGAGCAGTACAACCTGCTCCAACAGGACCTCGCGTCCTACGACGCGACCAACTTCTGGCCGATCGGTTTCACGACGACGACGCACCACATCACGCCTCCGACAGCGAACAACTACGACGCTTCGTGGGAGCATCGGTTCGCGGGCAGCGACGTGAGCTTCAAGCTGACGCCGTTCCTGCGCCAAACCCACGGTCAGATCCAGAACTTCTTCTTGGATCAGAAGACCGGCTTCGTCTCAGGCCTCAACGCCGGTAATCAGACGTCGGACGGTGTCGAGTTCGAGCTGAGCAAGGGCGACTTCAACCAGAACGGGCTTTCGGGTCTGTTCTCGTTCACATACACGCACAGCTTCATCCACTACAGCACGCTCGCAAACGGCGGCAGCGTGCTCAGCACCGTCAACGTCGCGATCCAGCAGTACAACTCGTTCACGAGCGCGTGCGCGGGAGCGTTACCGTCGAATAACCCGAACTCGCTTTGCGGCACGTTCGGCGGCGCGAACGCTATCGCCACCGAAGGCAGCGGAATCGCGAACCCGTACTTCAACGCACCGGCGCAGCCGCTCTTCGATCTGACCGGGAACTACGTGCCCTTCAGCACGATTCCGGGCCTTATCGAGACGGCGTCGGGCTCGTACGAGACCCCGACCGCAGCTGCGTTGATCCTCAACTTCAAGCACGACAAGTGGGCGATCACGCCGCAGCTGCAGTTCTTCGGCGGCGGTTATTACGGCTCGCCCTTGAACGCTTACGGAGTCGATCCGTCGGGCTGCGGTTCAGCACTCGGTGGGTCGGTCGCCGGTGATCCGCGGTATCCCTACGGCGGCAGCGGCACTCCGTACGATGCCCTTACGTGCGGCGGAACAATTGCGGTTCCGAACCCGTACACGCACAAGTTCGACAACTTGGGCGCGTTCCGGGGCCCGAACCAGATCCTGTTGCACGCGCAGATCTCGTACGAAGTCTCGCAGCGCGTGACGATGTCGCTCAACCTGGCGAACATCGTCAACCAGTGCTCGGGCGGAACGTCTGAGCCTTGGACGCAAGGCGCTAGCAACAAGGTCTGCGGCTACACGCTGCCGGGCTACAGCGCACCGCTGAAGTATGGCGCATTCGCATCGCAAAGTGCGGGCGGCATCTTCAACCCTGGCTCGTCGCCGCAGTTCCAGTTGCAGTTCCCGTACCAGCAAAACCCGACGGTACAACCGTTCAACGCGTACCTCAACGTCCAGATCAAGCTCTGATCTAGGATTCGCAACAACGCCAGCGGCCGCCGGCTCAATCCGAGCCGGCGGCCGCTGGCTATTTATGGAGCCGTCGACTTTTACGGTCGACCGCCGCGGCTAGCCTGATTTGTCGAGCGAGTCGGACACGCGCTCGAAGTGATAGCGCGATACTTGCTCGGCCGAGGCGGTGTCGCCTGAACCCGAACGTATCTGGACCACGTCGAGCTTGACGGGGACGAGCTTGGGCGCGTTGTAGACTAAGCTGGTCTCGATCGTCAGCGAGCCGTTGCCGATGCCCTTCACCGCTTTCGATGTGGATTGATCGAGACGTTATCGCCGCTCGTCGCCGTGACGGTCGTGTCGGTCTGGAACTCCGTCTTGCCGTACGTCATGTCGGTCGACCACTGCTGCCCCTCGACCAGCGATCGATCCGCGAAGTAGCTCGTGCCGAAGTAGCGCATGAGGCTCGTCATGTCGGCATCATCGGAACCCGATAGCTTCACGAGTTCGCCGTCCGGCCGCACGATGAACGTCGCATCGAACGGCTTGGCGCCGTTCTCGGCGTCGGTATTTTCTTTGACCTCAGCTTTGAGAAAGCCGGTGGAATCGACCTCGAGAACGTCGACCGTCATCGTACCGCGGAAACCTGAGGTCCGCCTTGATGATTCGGGCGGCGCGGCCAGACCAGTGGAGGTCGATTGGACAACGCCACCGCCAAAGCCGTTCTGATCTTGAGGTGATTGATCGGTCGTGTATTCCGTCGACTCGTCGTCCGAGAAGTTGTAGACGATCTCGCGCAGCGGCACCGACGCTTGCGCTTGGCTTGAAGACGAAGTCGCCGAACTGTCGAGCAATAGTCCGGCGACGAGAAAAGCAGCGAACATCATGTGCCCTCCCGAGCGGGCGTTGCAAGAGGGCGGTATATTCGCCGCTGGTAGATTCGCCCCTCGCGCTATTAGCCCGCCGGCTTTTCGAGGGTGTCCGAAACGCGATCGAAGTGATAGTGCACCAAGTGCGTCCCTTCGTCGGCGAACCCGGATCCGCCGCCGCTCGAAACGTCCGAACCAGAGCGCGTCATGATGACGTCGAGGCTGACTGGCACGAGTTTGGCAGCCTCGTATCCGATCTTGCCTTCGATCTCGAATGCGCCGTTGATCACGCCTTTTTCGGCCTTCGTCTCCAGCGATATCGTCGCGACGTCGCCGCTCACGCTTGAAACCGTCGTCGTCGTCTTGTAGTCGATCCCGTCGGATGTCGAATACGACGCCCATTGGTTGCCCTGTTGGAGCGTGTTGTCGCCGAAGTATTTCGTGCCGAGATAGGGCACGATCGTCGCCATATCTTCGTCGACTTTTCCCGCCGTGACGATAAGCTCGCCGTCAGGATGGATGATTATGTCAGCTTCGGTCGGTGCGCGGTAGTTCAGCGCGTTGGTCGAATCCTTGACGTGTGCTTTGAGATAACCATTAGAGGGGTCGACTTGCAAGATATCGATAGTCATCGAGCCGTTATATCCGCCGACCGACGTCGACGTGTCCGTGCCCTGGTCGTAGCTTTGCGCCGTCGTAGTGCCAGTCGAGTTGAGCGAATATTTGTACACGATCTCACGCAAGGGGCCCGCGCTCGGTGAAGCGGTCGGCGCGGGTGGCGATGAGTCGGCGAGAAACGCAGCGAGCATGAATGCGAACATGATTAAGGCCGTCTCCGACAAGGCGAGGCAGTGAAAGACCCAATTTTTCGCGACTTATCCACCACCCCCTCGGCTGGCGTTGCACGCCGCTGGCAGCATATGAGGGAGGGTCTCTTAATCGTTCAAGTGAAAGACTGTCCCGAAGCGTCGTCCGGCAAGACGGCGGCGCTCATCTCGCGCGCGGTGCGTCTCGGAATCCCGCGCGATTCATAGCACCACAATGGAGGAAACCCATGTCGATCAAGGGGCTACTCCGTCTCGCGCTTTTGGCACTTCTCGTCGTCGCCTTCCAGGGAACTTGGGCACTGGCTGGCACGACCGGAAGCATCCAGGGCATCGTGACGGACTCGGATGGCCATCCGATCGCCGGGGCGGCCGTGACGGCGATATCGCCGTCGCAGTCCGCTCATAGCGTAACGGACAGCAAGGGCTTTTTCGCCCTGCTCAATCTCTCGCCCGACACGTATGCCGTCACGGCATCGAAGGACGGCTACGATGCGTCGACCCTGAACGGCCTCACCGTTCAGGCCGACCAAGCGACGCGCGGCGACTTGTCGTTGCGCAGCTCGGCCAAACTGCTCGGTCATGTGACCGCCACCGCGCCGACGTCGGTCGTCAATAAGACCGTCACCGGCGATCTCTACGCGGTCAACTCGCAAGCGATCAACTCGTATCAAGGAAGCTCGGGCGGCGCTGAGACGCTCTACAGCCAGAACGGCGTCGTCGGCTCGCTGCCGGGCGTCGTCCGCACGGTCGGATCGGGCGGCGGCTACTTCGGCCAAGGCACGCTGAGTCTGCGCGGCGGCGCATACGACCAGATCGGCTTCGAGCTCGACGGCGTGCCGCTCAACCGCGGCTTCGACTTCTACAACAGCACGTCGTTCCTCACGAACGGTCTCGCGAGCCTCGAGGTCTACACCGGCGGCGAACCGGCGGACGCAGGCCGCGCGATGTCCGGCTACATCAATCAGGTGATGCAGCGCGGCCGTTATCCCGGCGGCGCGGACTTCACCGTCGTGGCCGGATCACCGACGTTCAATCATACGCTGCAGACCGACGTCTTCGGCGCGACGCCGAACGGCGGCTTCAGCTACTACGTTTCGACGCTCGCCACGAATGCCGGCTACGATTTCAACAACCGGCAGGATAACAACAACCTGACGCTCTCGGTCCCGGCGAACGATCCCGGTTGCGCCGATTTCGCGCAGTTGCAGGCCGGTGACGGCGCACAACAGGCGAACTGGCTCAATTGCGGCCGCGCGAACAACCTGCTTGCGGGCATCTCGCAAGGCACGTACGGTTCGAACATCTACGGCGCGCAGCGCGACACGGTCGCGAATCTGCACTGGCTGTTCGGCCACAACGGCCTGCAGGACGACCTCCAGGCGCTTTATGTCACAGGCAGCACCTTCACGCCGAGCTATGACCAGTACTCGGGTCCGGGCGTCGATCCGGCGTTGTACTGCGAAGAGAGCGCGTGCGCGCTAGGTCCGAACAACCAGATCCTCTGGCCGACCGGCTCGATCTATCGCGGAGCCGTGAACCAGCCGGATACCGGTCCGTCGGAAACGCTTACGTGGCCGACGGCAAACGGATCTCAGGGTGGGATTCCTGCCGGATTCACCGACAACCAGATCACGCAGTACAGCATCGAGAAGCTCGGCTTCACGCGCTCGCTGAGCTCGACGTCGTACGTGCGCCTCTACGGCTATCAGCTCTACTCGTTCTGGACGCTCAACCAGCCGACGGAAGCGATCGTGGGCGGCACGTTCTACCAGCTCCACGATAACGCGACCGGCATCACGCTGAACTACCAGAATCAGCTGAGCTCGACGAACTCGATCAGCTTCGATGCTGACTACACCAAAGACCTGACGCTGCGCTACAACTACGGCAACTACTTCCATCAGCAGCGTACGGCCGGCGAACCCGGTGGTGGCGTCGTCTGCGGCGATCTCGCCGTCTTCTCATCGCTCGGCGCGTGCGGCGGCGCGAACACCAACGTCGCGATCATCCGCGGTCCGTACGGCTACTGGTCGTCGACGACGCCGATCACATCGGACGCGGTCGTCGCCGACACGTGGAAGCCGAGCGATAAGTGGTCGCTCGACATCGGCGCGCGCTACGACCAATTCAAGTTCGCGCTCATGCCGCTGCAGATCACGGGTCCGAACGGCCTTGCGGAACAGGCGCAGAACCAATGGGGCATGTGCCTCCACGGCTACCATTACGGAGCCGGCGAACCGTGCAACGGCTACCTGACAGGCTACGTGGCCGCAGGCACCGGAGGACTGCCGCAAGACCTTCCCGGCGCGGCGAACTGGCAGGACGTCTCGGGCGACCTGACGTTCAACGAGTTCAGCCCGCGCTTCGGCGCGACGTACACGCTGTCGTCGAACGACGTGCTCCGGTTCTCGGTCGGACGCTACGTCCAGCCGCCGAACTCGGCGTTCGAAGAGTACCGCGCGGCGCCGTTCTGGGGTTCCGGCGATACGATCTCGATCCTCAACCGCTACTACGACGGACTCGGCTTCCTCGCGGTGCACAACGTGCAGCCTGAGGACAGTACGAACTACGACCTCTCGTTCGAACACGATTTCTCGAACGGGCTGTCCGCGAAGATCACGCCGTTCTACCGCGACACGCGCGGTCAGATCCTCAACCTGCCCGTCAACCCGCAACAGCCGAGCTTCGTGACCGGGTACAACTTCGGCGTCGCGCACATCAGCGGCGTCGAGTTCCTGGCGCGCAAGAACCGGCTTACCGAGAACGGGCTCTCGGCGACGTTCTCTGCGACGTACACGCAGTCGAAGATCCGATTCACGAAGTCGGCCGCCGGCGTGTCGTTCATCGACCTCATGAACAACAACATCAAGGCCTACAACGCGGACTACGGCACGAAGTACGCGCTGCTCGATCCGAACGGGTACTACTACCCGTCGTATACACAGTCGCCGCTTGCGACTTCGCCGTCGTACACGGTGCCGTTCGTGTTCACGCTGACGCTCGACGAGCGGACGCACGGCTTCGACATCACGCCGACGTTCAATTACCAATCCGGTAATCCGTACGGCGACCCCGCGCTCTTCCCGGATCCGCACTGCAACCCGAATCTCGCGGTGAACCCATCCTCGTGCGTTCCGGTCGGAGTGGGTCAGGTCTACGATGGTGGAGCCGGACCGAATCCATACACGCACACCTTCGACGCTCCCGGTTCGCTCAAAGGCCCGTCGTGGCTGGCGATGAACCTGAGCGTCTCGCACGACCTCGGGACCAACTCGAAGGTGAGCTTCCTCGTGACGAACCTCTTCACGTCTATCCATAACCATGGATATCCGTGGGAGCTGCCGACCGGCGACGGCGTGCTGTCGTACGGCGACAACATCTTCTACAACCTGATCCCGCTCGGCTATAACGGCCTCACGGGGTTCCCGGATCGCACCCAGTACTTCGGCGACAACTACTACCCGTACTCGCCGTCGGCCGTCGCATCGGCACGCGAGTACGTGTTCAGCATCTCGACGAAGATCTAAGCGTCGAGTGACATAACGACGACGTCGGACCGGTCGAGCGCTCGGCCGGTCCGGCGGTTTTTGAGGCAGGGCCTCGATAGCGTAGCGCGGAACCCACGGTAGTCTTGCGCGAGGTGCGGCGCTGACGAAGCTCACGCGCCATTTCTTATGCCCTCGGCGCTTCCGTCAGCCGCACTAGTCCTGGCTCAGTGCTTCGGTAGGAGAACCAGCAACCCGATGAATCCACGCCTTGGCATCGCTTGCCTTGCGGCGTTCGCGGTCACCGCGCTCGTCGTCGCAGGGGTAGGCTGTTCGAAAGGTTACGGCACCGGCACTGTGCCCGTTCCGTCGCCGAGCCCGAGCGGCACGGCAGGCCCCGACACGATCTACGTCCAGAACTCGAACCAGATCCTCGCGGTCCGTAAGTACACGAACGCGGCGAAAGCGAACGGCTTCGTACTTCCGGACGCGCGGCTCGACACGGGCAACATCAGCAATCCGGACGTCGTCTACGATCCCGTCAGCGATACGCTGTGGTTCCCCGAAGCGGGCTCGCCGAACACGAAGATCCTCATGTGGACGGCTGCGTCGACGAAGAACGACGAGAACGCGAACGTCGTCATCCCGTTCCCCAACGGCGAAGGCACCGCGTCGTTCGATCCCGTCCATCATCTCTTGTTCGTCGGCGTCGATACCGGCCCGACGGTCGCCGTTTTCGCGAATCCCGAGACCATGACGGACTCCGCGACGCCCGCCGCGACTATCACGCTCGGCATCACCGATCCCGACGGCAACCGTCCGCAGGAGATGCTCTACGACCCCGGCACCGATCGCCTCTTCGTCAGCGATAACGGCGTCAGCGTCGCCGCGTTCAACAACTTCGGCACGAACGCCGAGAACGCGGTCACGTCGATGACGAACCCGACGATCAACGCCGATCAGACGATGACCGGATTCTTCAGCCCAGACGGCCTCGCGTACGCGCCGCCGCCGAACGACCAGCTGTACGTCGGCGAGCAGCGCAGTCCGGGTGACGTCGTCGTCATCAAAGGCGCGAGCACGTTCAACGGTCCGATCTCCCACTCGCAGATGATCTCCGGACTATCAAAGCCGGGCGGCATGCAGTACGAGAACATCCGTGATCTGCTCTTCATCTACGACACGTCGCCGATCTACGTGCTCAAGAACGCGCTCACGATCCACGGTACGATCAATTCGCTCATCGCGAACGGCAGCGCCCACGTGATCAACGACGGCAGCTCGGTACAGAACGAAGGTTTCGGCATCGCGCTCGTCACCGACCCGATACCCCCGTCTCCCTCGCCGTCGCCGTCGATATCGCCCTCACCGTCGCCGTCGCCGAGCGCCGCGATACTCTTCCATCACCACCACTAGGGGACAACTCCCGAATCTGAGCGCGCGCTCAGGAAACGACCGCGGCGGTCGACCATAAAGGTCGACCGCTCCCGTTCCTTAGGCCTAGAAGCCGAGTTGGCGGCCGATGACCATGCGCTGCACTTCGTTCGTGCCCTCGCCGATCTCGTTCACTTTGCAGTCGCGCCAGTAGCGAGAGACCGGATACTCGTCCATGAACCCATACCCGCCGTGGATCTGGACGGCCGAGTTCGCACAACGACGCGACACTTCACCTGAATAGAGTTTCGCCATCGCGGCGGCCTGCGCGAAGTCGCGGCCTTGATCTTTCAGCCACGCCGCCTTGAGAACCGCGGTCCGCGCGAGGTCGATCTCGACCGCCATATCGACGAGCTGGAACTGCACCGCCTGGAACTTCGAGATCGGCTGTCCGAACTGGCGGCGATCCTTCGCGTAGCGTGCAGACGCGTCGTAGCACGCTTGCGCGAGACCGACAGACAGCGCACCGACGCTGATGCGTCCGCCGTCGAGCGTGTCGAGGAACTGCTTGAATCCGTTGCCGCGCCGTCCGAGGAGATTCTCTTCCGGAACTTGCGCGTTCTGGAACGACAGCTCGCGCGTGTCGGATGCCCGCCAACCCATCTTCTTATACGGCTTCGCTCGCGTGTAGCCCGCCGTGTCTTGAGGCACGATGATGTTCGATATCTCGGGCTTACCGTTCGAACCGGATGCGGTGACGGCTGTGATGGTCACGCCGGCGCTGATCGGCGTGCCGGCGTTTGTGATGAAGCACTTCGTTCCGTTGATCACCCACTCGCCGCTGCTCAGCGCCGCGGTCGTCTTCGTCGCGCCCGCATCGGAGCCGGCTTGCGGCTCGGTAAGACCGAACGCCCACAAGCTTTCGCCGCGTGCGAGGGGCGTAAGGTAGCGTTCCTTTTGCGCCTCGGTGCCGAACATGAAGATCGGCGACGCGCCGAGCGATACGTGCGCGGCCATCGTGATGCCGACCGACGCGTCGCCGCGCCCGATCTCCATCACCGCGAGCGCGTACGATATGGTATCCGCGCCGGCGCCGCCGTAACGCTCTGGAAAAGGGAGACCCAACAGGCCGAGAGCGCCCATTTTCTTGACGACATCGAGCGGAAATTCCGAGTTCGCATCCCAGTGCTCGGCATGCGGCGCGATCTCCGCCTCTGCGAACTCGCGACAGAGTTTTTGCACGTCGAGCTGATCGTTCGTCAGGTCGAAATCCATCGAGGCGGAGCATTGGCCAAGCATCCGAGGGGTCCCCGCCGAACCCGGCGAACCTCGTCTCGCGCGCATGATCGTTTTCCAGAACGTGAGCCTCGTCTATCCGAACGGCGTCCACGCGCTCACGAACGTCGACCTGACGGTTTCTCGCGGCGAGTTCATCTTTTTGGTCGGGAGCACCGGTCAAGGGAAGTCGACGCTGCTCAAGTGCGTCTACCGCGAAGTCTCGCCGACGACCGGCGACGTCAGCGTCGACGGGCGCCTTCTCTCCGGAATGCCGCGCGGTCAGATACCGATGCTCCGCCGCAAAGTCGGCGTCGTGTTCCAAGACTTCCGCCTGCTCCACCAAAAGACGGTCTGGGAGAACGTCGCGTACGCGCTCCAAGTGACGGGCGCCGGTTCGCGCGACGTGCTGCGTCGCGTGCCCCGGATGCTCGACCTCGTCGGCATCGCGCACAAGAGCAAGATGTTCCCGCACGAATTGTCCGGCGGCGAACAGCAGCGTACCGCGATCGCGCGATCGCTCGTCAACAATCCGCTCATCCTCCTGTGCGACGAGCCGACCGGCAACCTCGATCCGGAGACGTCGGGCGAGATCATGGCGCTTCTCGCGCGCATCAACGCCAAGGGCACGACGGTCGTCGTCGCGACGCACAACCAAGCGATCGTCGACCGCATGCGCCGTCGTGTCGTGCGTCTCGTCAACGGACGCATCGCGCACGACGAAGAGCAAGGACGCTACCACGTTGGATTGGGGTAAAGTCCGCTTTTTCTGGGCGGAAGTCGCCCAAAATTTCACGCGCAACCTGACCATGGCCGTGACGGCGATCGGGACCGTCGCGATCGCGATCGTCCTGCTCGGAGTCTTCCTTTTCCTACGGCAATCGTTCGATCTGGCGATCGCGACCGTCGCCGGCCAGATCAGCGTACGCGCGTACCTCAAGGACAGCACGCCCCAAGATGAGATAGACTCGATGATGCAGGCGCTGCGCGCCGATCCGCGCGTCGCGTCGGTCCGTTTCATCGACAAAAAGCACGCGATGGCAGACCTGCGCAAACAGATGCGCGGTCAGATGAACCTCGACGTTATCAACGTCAATCCCCTTCCGGACACGGTCGAGATCGTTCCGCGCGATCCGTACGACGCACCGGCGATCGCGTCGGCCGTCGAGCTGAAGCCGATCGTCGCGAAGGTGAATGATGGCGGCAACGTCACCAACGAGCTGCTCAAGGTCGACGCGGTGTTCAGCGCGGCCGGCCTCGCGATCGTCGCGATGCTCATCCTCGCGACCGTCCTCCTCATCTACAACACGATCCGGCTCACCGTCTTCGCGCGTCAGCGCGAGATCCACATCATGCAGCTCGTCGGCGCGACGCGCTGGACCGTCCGCTGGCCATTCGTGTTCGAAGGCATCCTCTCGGGAGCGATCGGCGCGATCTTCGGTCTCATCGTCTTGTCGATCGCTTACCGTACGCTCGTGCCGAAGATCGAGCTCAATCTTCCTTTCTTGCCGCTCAAGCTCGAGAGCGTCCCCGCAGGGCATCTCGCGCTCGAGCTGCTGCTCGTCGGAACGATCGTCGGGATGCTCGCGAGCCTCGTCTCGGTCGGCCGCTACTTGCGCACGACGTGAGGATGAACCGATTGCGCACGGCGCTCGCCGCCTTGATGGTCGCCGCCGTATTGCCGATCGCGCTCGGCGGCGACCGCGCGATCGCATCGACGCCGACACCGGTGCCGTTGTCGGTCCGGATCAAGCAGAAGCAGGCGATCATCGAGGCGACGCGGCGCAAGCTTGAAGCGAGCCAGCGGAACCTCCATCAAGCGCGCTACAAGGTGCTGACGATCTCGCAGGCGCTCGACGAGACGCAACAGAGCATCGCTCGCGTCGACGACGACCTCACGCACCTCTCCGGCACGATCGGTGCGACCGAGAAGCGCCTCAAGGTGCGTAAGACGCAACTTGCCGCCGTCCAATCGAGCCTCGACCTGCATCGCCAATCGCTCGACTACCGGCTCGTCGACGTCTACGAATACGGACCGACCACGTATCTCGAAGCGCTGCTCGACTCGTCGTCCTTCGTCGACTTCATCCAGCGCTGGGATTACATCCACTACATCATCAAAGCCGACAGCGATCTCATCAACCTCATCAATAAGGATGAGGCCGCGTACGAACGCGTCGTCGCCGCGCTCGAGCAGACGGAGAACCAGCTGAGCGAGCAGCAGCTCGAGCAGCAGCGCGCACGACAGCAGCTCGGCGCGCTCGCCGACGAGCGCCAGCAGCTCCTCTCCGTCGCGCAAGCGCAGCGCAACGTCGTCGCGCAGCAGGTGTACGAGCTCGAGAACCTGACCGCCGCGGAAGAGGCGCGCTTGCAGGCGCTCATAGTCGAGAAACAGCGCGAGGATGCGCTTGCCGTCGAGCACGCGAAACTCGCCGCGTGCCAGGCGCGCAGGGCTGCAGCGGTCGCCGCAGGACTGCCGGCGCCGAAATGCATTCCCGGCCTCGGTGGCCCTGTCCAGTTCGCATGGCCCGTGCGCGGTCCGATCACATCGCCGTTCGGGATGCGCGTCGACCCGGTGACCGGTCAGTATCAGCTCCACTCCGGCATCGACATCGGCGCGGACTACGGCGTGCCGATCACGGCGTCGGCGGACGGAAACGTGATCTACGCCGGATGGTACGGCGGCTACGGCAACGCGATCATCATCGATCACGGCGGCGGCTGGTCGACGCTCTACGCACATTGCTCCGCGATGTACGTCTCGGCTAACCAGCCCGTGCGTCAGGGTCAAGTCATCGGCGCCATCGGCGCGACCGGCTGGGCGACCGGACCGCATCTGCACTTCGAGATCCGCCGCAACGGCGTACCGCTCGACCCGCTCTCTAAGCTTTAGGGGAAAGCGACCGCTCCGGAGGACGCGTGAGCCGCGCTAAACCTTGCGGAGCTTGCTGACGTTACAATAGATATGAGCCAGGCCGCGATTGGGTAGCCCTTGAAATAAAGACCTCTCCCGACCCCGATGCTTGTCCCGCATTCGTGAAAGGAAACCCCGCTTACCGTGCCCGTCAAAGTCCGCATCTTCACCGTCTTCATCCTCGTCGTAGCCGTCCTCGCGGCCGTCTGGTTCGGATACGTCCGTCGATCCGCCGACGAAAACCCGGTGCATCGCATGCTCGTCGCCTACGAGGCGAACGGGTTCGGCAGCGATGGCGCCGACGGCGGCGCTCAGTCGCTCACCGATGAGCAAGACGTCGCCATCCTCGACTACAGCTACGAGAAGCTGCAAGAGTCGTACTACAAACCGGTCGACTCGAGCGTCCTCGTGCACGGCGAACTGAACGGGCTGACCTCATACCTCAAGGCGCAGCATGTCGCCGCCGCATTCGGCGCGGGCGCCGATCCGAGCGAAGACGGCGCCAATTCACTGCTCCGCTCCGCGTTCGCGACGTACGGCGCCAAGTACGGTGACGACAATCTCACCTTCGCGGCCGTCTCGGGCATGCTGAACTCGCTCGGCGACCCGTACACCGTGTTCCTCGATCCGCGCGACAACCGGTCGCTCACCGAGCTCATCGACGGCGGGAACTTCGGCGGCATCGGCATTTACATCGGGCAGGACGACAAGTCGAAGCAGACGGTCATCATCGAGCCGATCACCGGAACGCCCGCCGATCGCGCGGGGCTCAAAGCCGGCGACATCATCGTTTCGGTCGACGGTCACGCGACCAAAGGCCTTCAGCTCGATCCGGTCATGAACCTGATCCGCGGCAAGGCCGGCACGACCGCGCACCTGCTCGTGCAGCGCCAAGGTCAAGCGCCGCATACGTACGCGGTGACGCGCGAAGAGATCCACGTGCCGTCGGTCGCCTACCGGATGCTCGACCAGGATGTCGGCTACATCCAACTGTTCGATTTCGGCGACACGTCGGCTGAAGAAGTGAACACCGCACTTGCCAAGCTTTCGGGTCAAGGTGCGAAAGCGTTCGTCCTCGACCTGCGCAACAACGGCGGCGGGCTGCTGAACGCGGCAGTCGACATCTCATCGAAGTTCATCGCCGACGGCCCGATCGTGTCGATCATCGATCGCAGTGGCCGCATCGAGACGCGCGACGCGAACGGCGACGCGATTTCGCGCAAACCGCTCGTCGTGCTCGTCAACCAGTTCTCGGCGAGCGCCTCGGAGATCACCGCCGGCGCCATCCAAGACACGAAAGTCGGGGCGCTCATCGGCGTCAAGACGTTCGGCAAAGGCGTCGTCCAGACGATCTACCCCTTGCCGGGCTTGAGCGCCATCAAGATCACGACTGCTCGCTACGTGACGCCTGCCGGGCGCGACATCAACAAGAAGGGCATCGTTCCCAACATAGTCGTCCCGATGGATCCGCGGCTCGTCGGCATCCCGACGCGCGACGTCCAGTTGCGAGCCGCCCTCGAGGACATCAAGAAACAGCTCGCGCTCGCGCACTAGAGGTCTTCGACACGTGAAAAGTCGCCGATATACCGCGGCGTTCGCCGCCGCACTGCTCGTCACGGCCCTCGGCTGGGCTGTCTCAGCGAACGCCGACGACGTCAACCGCGCGATGCTCGACTTCGCGTTCTCGCGCGCGCAGACGCAGTTCTATAAGCCGACGTCGGATCAAGCGCTGCTCGACGGCGCCGTCTCCGGCATGCGCCTCGCGGTCGCGGCGAAGCACGGCGACCCGAGCAAACTGCCGGCGCTGCGGTCGCGCAACAATCAGGCCGCCGATACGATCCAGCTCAACGACGAACTGGCCTTCGCATCGGTTCGTTTCGACAAGACGGTGGGCGAGAAAGAGCTCAGCTACGCGGCGATCAAGGGCATGATGGAGTCGCTTCACGACCGGTGGACCGTCTTCATGGACCCGAAAGAATATCGCGGCCTCAACGAGGGGCTCGACGGCGGGAACTTCCCGGGCGTCGGCGTCTTGATCGTCATCGATCAGGCGACGCAATCGCCGCAGGTCGTCCAAACGATCGACGGCGGTCCAGCGGCGAAGGCCGGCGTCGAGACGGGCGACATCTTGACCGCCGTCAACGGCAAACCGACGAAGGGCCTTTCGCTCGATCAAGACAGCGGCTTGCTGCGCGGCAAGGAAGGGACGCCCGTCGATCTGACGGTGTCGCGCAAGAGCAGCGCCGCGCCGCTCACCTTCCATGTCTTGCGCGCGACGATCCATGAGCCGAGCGTCATCGGCACGGTCATCGACGGCGACATCGGCTACGTGCGCGTCTCCGTCTTCGGATCGACCACCGGTCAAGAGATGTCGGACGCGCTGTCGAAGCTCGATGCGCAAGGCGTCAAAGGCTATGTGCTCGACCTGCGCAACAACGGCGGCGGTTATCTCGACGCGGCGATCGACGTCTCGTCGAAGTTCATCCCCGACGGTCCCATCGTCTCGATCGACAGCCGCACGCAGCCGCTGACGACGTTCGATGCGGACGCGACGTCGATCGCGATGCGCCCACTGGCCGTGCTCGTCAACGGATTTACCGCGAGCGCATCGGAGATTACGTCGGGTGCCATCCAGGACTCCGGCGCCGGCGTCATCGTCGGCACGCGCACGTTCGGCAAGGGCGTCGTGCAGACGATCTATCCGATGCCGGACGGCAGCGCCGTGAAGATCACGACCGCGCGCTACCTGACGCCGAAGGGCCGCGACATCAACTCGATCGGTATCGCGCCAGATATCGTCGTGCCGGATGTGAAGCCGAGCGATCTTGGCAACCCGCAGACCGACGCGCAGTTGCAGCGAGCGGCCGCGTATATCGAGTCCAAGATCCCACCCTCTCAATCGTAGAGGCCCTGGCGGTATCCTAGGGAGCGGTCGAGATTTATCTCGACCGCCGCGGCCTTTCCTAAACAAAAAGGGAGCGGTCGAGATTTATCTCGACCGCCGCGGCCTTTCCTAAACAAAAAGGGAGCGGTCGAGATTTATCTCGACCGCCACGGTCTGACCTCAGCCGCGAAGGTCGACCGCCCCCGCCGTTAAACCAATAGGCATGGCGCAACCCGTTTGGTCGCCCACGGCCGAGCATATCGAAAACGCGAACATCACCGCCTTCATGCGATCCGAGAAGATCGGCTCGCTTGAAGCGCTCTGGGATTTCGCTCGCGCCGACATCGCCGGTTTCTACGATCGGCTGCTGCGCTTCATCGGGCTGTCGTGGTTCGAGCCGTACGAGCAGGTCCTCGACCTGACGCGCGGTGCGCCATTCGCGCGGTGGTTCTCGAGCGGCCGATACAACGCGTCGCACAACTGCTTGGACAAATACGTCGACGCAGGCCGCGGCGATAGCGAAGCGCTCGTCTGGGAAGGCGAAGACGGCGCGATCCGCTCGTACACGTTCGCCCAGCTGCTCGCCGAAGTGTGCCGGCTGGCGGGCGCGTTGCGCTCGCTCGGTGTCGAGTCGGGCGACGCGGTCGGCATCTACATGCCGCTGCTTCCCGAGACGGCGATCGCGCTGCTCGCGATCGGTCGCATCGGCGCGATCGCCGTGCCTGCGTTTTCGGGCTACGGCGCGCCCGCGCTCGCGACACGCCTCGCGGATTCCGGCGCGAAGGTGCTCATCACCGCGGACGGCGTGCCGCGCCGCGGCAAGATCGTCGACATGAAGTCGAACGCGGATGCGGCGCTTCGCGATGCGCCGAGCGTGCGCAACGTCGTCGTCGTGCGCAGGACGCGAGCCGACGTGCCGTGGACGCGAGGCCGCGACATCGATTGGGAAGACGCGCTGCGCGATCAGCCGGGAGAACTCGACGCGGTGCGAACGGCCGCTAACGACCCGTATCTCTTGCTCTACACGTCAGGGTCTACCGGAAAGCCGAAAGGCGCGGTCCACGGCCACGCCGGCTTTCCCGTCAAGGTGCAGGTCGACCAATTCCTGTGTTTCGACGTCAAACCGGCCGACCGCATGCTCTGGTTCACCGACATGGGATGGATGATGGGGCCGTTCCTCGTGCTTGGTGCACTCGGTCTCGGCGCGACAATCGTGCTCTACGAGGGGACGCCCGACTATCCGGCGCCCGACCGGCTGTGGAACGTCGTCGCGCGTCATCGCGCGACGCACCTCGGCATCGCGCCGACGGCCATCCGCAGCCTCATGGTGCATGGCGACGACCAGCCGGCGCGCCACGATCTGTCGTCGCTGCGCGTCCTCGGATCGAGCGGCGAGGCGTGGAATCCAGAGCCCTACAAATGGTTCTCGCATCACGTCGGGCGCGACCGCTGCCCGATCATCAACTATTCGGGCGGTACGGAAGTGAGCGGCGGCATCCTCGGCTGTTTTCCGATCCGGCCGCTGGTCCCGTGCGCGTTCCACGGACCTGTTCCCGGCATGGATGCCGACGTCGTCGAGGCGGACGGCCGCTCGGTGCGCGGTGAAGTCGGCGAGCTCGTCATGCGCCAAACGTGGCCGGGCATGACGCAAGGGTTTTGGCATGACGACGAGCGCTATCTCTCGACGTACTGGTCGCGCTTCCCCGACGTCTGGGTGCACGGCGATTGGGCGAGCGTCGACGCTGACGGCTATTGGTACATCCACGGGCGTTCGGACGACACGATCAACGTCGCGGGCAAGCGGGTTGGGCCGGCCGAGTACGAGAGCGCGCTCGTCGCGCATCGCTCGGTGAAGGAAGCCGCCGCGATCGCGGTGCCGGACGACCTCAAAGGCGAATCCGTCGTGTGTCTCGTCATCCTGCGCCCTGGCGAGAAAGAGAGCGAAGACCTCCGCACGGAGCTCGGCCGAACGGTCGCGCAGTCGCTCGGCAAGGCGCTCGCGCCGAAAGCGATCCGCTTCGTCGACGATCTGCCGCGGACGCGTAACGCGAAGATGATGCGTCGAGTCGCGCGAGCGCGCTACCTCAGACGCTCGGAGCTCGGCGATCTGTCTGCCCTCGAGAATCCGGCGTCGCTCGAGGCCATCGACGCAGCGCGATGACTCCGCGTAATCCTTTCCTGACCGCTCTAGACGAGCGCGTGCTCGTGTTCGACGGTTCGATGGGTGCGACGCTTTCCGCGCTCGGGCTCACCGCTGCCGACTACGGCGGCAAGGAAGGCTGCATCGATCACCTATCGCTGACGAAGCCCGAAACGATCCTCGCGCTCCATCGAGGCTTCTTGGACGTCGGCGCGGATGCGCTCGAGACGAATACGTTTCAGGCGTCGCGGCTCAAGCTTGCGGAGTTCGGTCTTGGCGATCAGGTGCGCGAGCATAACATCGCCGCTGCTCGCCTCGCGCGTCGCGCCGTCGAGGAGTTCGAACACGACAATGTAGTAGGCCGAGCGAAGCTCGGCGATCTCTTCGTCGTTGGTTCGTTGGGCCCGACCGGGATGCTGCCATCCGCAGACGACCCGACATTATCGACCATCAGTTATCACGAGCTGTTCGACGTCTATCGCGAGCAGGCGGACGCGTTGCTCGAAGGCGGCGTCGATGCGTTCATCATCGAGACGCAGCAGGATATCTTGGAGACACGCGCTGCGGTGAACGCGTGCGCTGCTGCTGCCGCGGGTCACACCGCCCGCACCGGCGCGCCGCGCGCCGCAGTCATGGCGTCCGTATCGCTCGACACGCGAGGACGCATGTTGCTCGGGACCGATATCGCCGCAGTATGCGCGATCCTCGAAGCGCTGCCGTGCGACGTCGTCGGCCTCAACTGCAGCACCGGGCCGGAATACATGCGCGACGCGATCCGGTACCTGTGCGAGCACTCGTCGAAATTCGTCTCGTGCATCCCGAACGCCGGCATTCCGCGCAACGAGGGCGGTCGCGCCGTCTTCCCGCTCGGGCCCGAGCCGATGCGCGATGAACTCGCTTCGTTCGTCAAAGATTTCGGCGTCAATATCGTCGGCGGATGCTGCGGTACCGGACCCGAACACATCCGGCTGCTCGTCGAAGCGGTGCACGCGTTGAAGCCGCGGACGCCGCGCGCTCATTCCGGCCGCGACGAAGAGGTCGCGAGCGCGATGACCGCGCTGGCGCTGGCGCAAGAACCGCGGCCGATGATCGTCGGCGAACGTCTCAATACGCAAGGGAGCCGCAAGGTGAAGCGGCTTCTGCTCGACGGCGACTTCGACGGTCTCGTCGCCGTCGCGCGCGATCAAGTCGCAGGCGGAGCTCATTGTCTCGACCTCTGCACCGCCCTCACCGAGCGTGAGGGCGAAGACGAGACGATGGCGACGCTCGTCAAGCGTCTCGAGCTCTCGGTCGAAGCGCCGCTCATCATCGACAGCACGGAAGCGAAGGTCATCAAGCGTGCGCTCGAGACGAATCCGGGCCGGGCCGTCATCAACTCGGTGAACCTCGAGAGCGGCCGCAAACGGATCGACGACGTGCTTCCGCTCGCGCTCGAGCACGGCGCCGCAGTCATCGCGCTGACAATCGAGCAGTCGATCGGCATGGCCAAAACGGTCGATGCGAAGGTCAAGGTCGCCCGTCAGATCGAGGCGATCTGCTGCGGCGAGTACGGCTTGCCGCGCGGCCGGCTAGTCTTCGACGTGCTGACGTTCACCCTCGCGACCGGCGAGGCCGAGTTCATCGACGCCGGCGTCAATACTATTGAAGGGATCCGCGCCGTGAAATCGGCGCTGCCTGGCGTGCTCACGGTGCTTGGCGTGAGCAATATCTCGTTCGGCTTGAACGCGGCGGCCCGCGCCGTCGTCAACAGCGTCTTCCTCTACCATTGCGTCGAGGCGGGTCTCGATCTCGCGATCGTCAACCCGAAAGACATCACGCCGTACGCGCTCATCATGCCCGATGAGCGGTCGCTCGCCGAAGACCTCATCTTCAATCGACGGCCCGATGCGCTGGCGCGCGTCATAACGCGGTACGAGGGCGTCCGCGCCGGATCGAGCGACGGCGCGGCAGCAGCGGAGGAAGACGACTCTGCGTTGCCGGTCAACGAACGGATCCACCGGCGGATACTCCATCGACGCAAGGACGGTATCGAAGCGTTGCTCGATGAGGCGCTCAAGATGCAGACGCCGGTCGAACTGCTCAACGGATGCCTGCTCGGTGCGATGAAAGATGTCGGCGACAAATTCGGCGCGGGCGAGCTCATCTTGCCGTTCGTGCTCCAGTCCGCCGAGGTGATGAAGAAGGCCGTCGCCTATCTCGAGCGCTTCCTCGAGAAGGACGATGCGCGGACGAAGGGCGTCGTCGTGCTCGCCACCGTCTTCGGCGACGTCCACGACATCGGGAAGAACCTCGTCCACACGATCCTCGCGAACAACGGCTACACCGTGCACGATCTCGGCAAGCAAGTGCCGCTCCATGCGATCATCGAGAAGGCGACCGAGGTGAACGCCGACGCGATCGGCCTTTCCGCCCTGCTCGTCTCGACGTCGAAGCAGATGCCGCTATGCGTCCAGGAGCTGCATCGCGAAGGCTTGCGCTATCCCGTCATCTGCGGCGGTGCGGCGATCAATCGCGCCTACGTGTCGCGCATCGGGTTCGTCGAGGAAGACCGGTACTACGATCCGGGTGTCTTCTACGCGAAAGATGCCTTCGAAGGGCTCGCGATCATGGATCGCCTCCGCGAACCGGGCGAGCGCGAGCGCCTGCGATCCGAGACGGAATCGGATGCCCGAGCGGCCGTGGCTAAACGGGCGGCGCGGTCGGCGTCGCGTGTCGGAGACGGTGAGGTCGCACGGCGTTCGGGCATCCGTCGGGACGGCGCGATTCCCAAGCCGCCGTTTTGGGGCGCGCGCGAGATGCGCGATATCCGTCTCGCGGACGTCTTCCGATGCATGGATCTGCGTTCACTCTATCGGTTGCAGTGGGGCGCGAAGAGCGCGAAGGGCGAACAGTGGCGCCGTTTGCTTCGCGAGGAGTTTCGTCCGCGGCTTGACCGCATGCGGGCCGAAGCGCTTGAAACGGGCTGGATCGCGCCGCGGGCTTTGTATGGATACTTCCCTGCGGCCGCTGACGGCGACGAACTCGTCATCTTCCAGCCAAACGACGCGACCGTCGAACTCGCGCGCTTCGCTTTCCCGCGGCAGCCCGACAGCCCGTATCTTTGCATCGCCGATTATTTCGCGACGATCGATGGCGAGCGCCGCGACGTCGTCGGCTTCCAGGCCGTCACGGTCGGGTCGCGCGCGTCCGAACGGTATGCGGGATTGCACGAGCGTGGTGAGTACGCGGAAGCGCTTTACGTGCACGGGCTCGGCGTCGAAGCAGCCGAAGGGTTAGCCGAACTCGTCCACCGACGGATCCGCCGCGAGCTCGGGCTCGTGCCGGGGCAGGGGCGCCGCTACTCATGGGGCTATCCGGCGTGCCCGAACGTCGAGGATCACGCGATCTTTTTCAACATCATGCCGTGTGAGAAGATCGGCCTCGAGATGACCGAGGGCTTCGCGCTCGTGCCCGAACAGTCGACGGTGGCAATCGTCGTACACCATCCGGAAGCGACGTACTTCTCCGCCCTCGGCGCCGGCGTCACCGTCGGAGCGATGTAATCTTCGTATTTGGGAGCGGTCGAGCTTTAGCTCGACCGGTGGCGCCTTGAAATGTTGCGGTCGAGGCGGTCGACCGTAAAGGTCGACCGCTCCACTTCAAACGTTTCAGGAAATACCGCGGCGGTCGAGATAAATCTCGACCGCTCCCTATCAACCCTTGCTACTTACCTAGGATTTGGCGGGCGATGACGATGCGCTGGATCTGCTGCGTTCCTTCGTAGATCTGCGTGATCTTCGCATCGCGCATCATGCGCTCGACCGGATACTCGGTCATGTAGCCGTAGCCGCCGAGCAGCTGGACGGCGTCGGTCGACACCTTCATAGCGACGTCGCCGCATTTGAGCTTGCATAGCGCGCCCCAATACGTGACATCGTCGGCGCCTTCGTCGCACTTGCGCGCAGCTTCGTACAGCAGAAGGCGAGCGGACTGCACGTCGAGGTCCATGTCCGCGACCATCCACTGAAGACCTTGCTGCTTCGACAACGGTTTGCCGAACGCGACGCGATCCTTCAGATATGCGGCGGCGAAATCGAGCGCGCCCTGCGCGATGCCAAGGCCTTGCGCTGCGACTCCCGGCCGCGATTTGTCGAGCGTCTTCATCGCGATCTTGAAGCCTTCGCCTTCGGAACCGAGGAGACGATCGACCGGGATGCGGCAGTTGTCGAGCACGACCTCGTTGGTCGGCGAACCCTTGATGCCCATCTTGTGCTCGACCTTGCCGAGCTTGAAGCCGGGATCGTCGGTGCGGCAGATGAACGCGGAGATACCCTTCGGTCCGAGCTCTTTGTCCGTCATCGCGAAGACGATGCAGATGTCGGCGACCGCGACATTCGTGATGAAGACTTTCGTGCCGTTGAGCACGTATGAATCGCCGTCGCGGACGGCCGTCGTCCGCATGTTCGCCGCATCCGAGCCCGACGTCGGCTCGGTGAGCGCGTACGAGGTCATGAGCTCGCCGGTGGCCATCTTGGGCAGATATTTCTTCTTCTGCGCATCGGTGCCCGCGATCATGATCGGCAGCGCGCCAAGTTCCTGTACGGCGATGATCAACGCTGAGGAAGCGCATGCTTTCGCGACCTCCTCGACGACCTTCACATAGATAAGGAAGCTGCCGAGTCCGCCGTACTCTTCAGGGAAGGGCACGCCGAAGAGGTCGTTCTGCGCGAAGAGGTCGCGGATATCTTTCGGATACTCGCCTTTCGCGTCGATCTCGGCGGCCCGCGGCGCGACTTTGTCGCGCACGAGCTTGCGGACCGTGTCCAATATCATCTGCTCGGCTTCGAGCAGCTCGGCATTACGTTCTGGTGCTAGCATGTACGATTTTTCGGGAATCAGAAGGCCGGAGCCTGTCATCCAGGCGCCGGCCTCGCGTCGGTCATTCGTTCGAACCGGTCTAGTGCGCGTTCAACGCTAAGGACAGCTGCTGGCGCGCCCCCACGAGCTCCTGGACGGCCTTCGCCCGGAAGCCGTCGTAGTCGTGCTGATCCTTTTGAAGCATGTCGATCGCACGCTCGACGTAACGGCTCACGTACGAGATGTTCTGATCGCTGTTGAACTGCCCTCGCGTGAAGAACGTCTCGAGGTCTTCATCACCCGGGGCCGCATGGGTCGGGAGCACGCTGTCGCGGTCGCGATCTGAATCGTGTTCGAGCGCAGACGTGAGGTCGGTCTGCGCGTGTTCGATGTCGGTCACTGCCGCCGCGCGGTGACCGTGATAATCGTGCGCGTCATGTTGGAGCATGTCGACCGCGCGGTTGAGGTACAGTCGCGAGTAGCGAAGATTGTCGTCGCTCGCGCCGCCGCCCATCGTGCCGCCGTGCGCCGAGAAGTACTGCAGCGCATCGGTCAGCTGGTCGCGCGCCGCGCCGAGCGCCGCGATCGCCTTCACCCGGAAGCCGCCGTAGTCGTGCGCGTCCTGCTGGAGCATCGTGATCGAACGCTCGACTATCGTCCGCGTGTGCTCGATATTCTCGTTGCTCGCGAACTGGCCGCGTTCGAACGCCGCGATGTCCGTGTCCTGCGGTCTGGCCGTCGTCGGGATGACCCTATCGTCCGGGTCTTTGTCGTACTGGAGCGCGGACGTCAGATCAACCTTCGCGGTGTTCAGGTCGCCGATCGCGGCGACGCGATGTCCGCCGTAGTCGCTCTGGTCGTGCGACAGCATGTCGAGCGAACGTTCGATGTATGCTCGCGTGTAGCGCAGGTTTTGGTCGCTGGTCATATTCGTGTCGGCGGACGCCCTGCCCGTCGACGCGATCAGCGTCGCCAGCGCGGCGACGCCCACGATTGCCGCCTTGAAGTTCATGTCGATATCCTCCGTGCCGTATTGAAACGGATCGCGAATGGCCCTGGGGTTGCCCATGGGAGAAACTCGAATTATCTTGCCCGCTTAGAGGGCGGGCGAAACAGTGGCCGGGGCGCGGGGGTCAGAGGCGACGCTGGAGGTCTTCGATTTCGTCGAGCAGGCGGAGCACGACGTCGACGCCCGCGAGGTTGACGCCGCAGATCGTGGTCAGGCGCTGGATGCTCGAAAGGCGGCCGATATCGTCCACGGTGTAGAAGCGGACCTCGTTTATGACCGTCGGCCGCAATAGACCCGCGCGCTCGTAACGAACGAGCGTTTCGGGCGTGACGTCGAACTGTGCAGCGACCGCGGTGATCGCGTAAAGCTCCTGCGTATTGGAATCCATCAGCGCGCCTTCGCGAGTTCGGCGAGCTCTTTGAAGAGCTCGCGCTCGCGCTCCGTCAGCATCGTCGGGACCTGCGCCGACAATCGCACGTACAAGTCGCCGGACCCGCCGCCCGGCTTCGGCATACCCTTGCCGGGAATGCGCAGCACGCGTCCGTTTTGCGATGCGCTCGGCACCTTGACGTCGATGCGGCCGGTCATCGTCGGCACGGTCACTTCGCCGCCGAGGACGAGCGTGTAGACGCTCACCGGCTGATCGACGTGCAGGTCGTCGCCGCGCCGCTCGAACGCCGGATCGGCGCCGACGCGGGCGATGAGGTAGAGGTCGCCGCTCGGCGCGCCGCCGACGCCAGGGCCGCCCTGGCCCGTGAGCCGGATCCGCTGACCGTCGCGGACGCCGGCCGGAATCGTCACGTCGAGAGTCTTGATCGTCGGAATCGTGCCGGCGCCTCGGCATTGATGACAAAGTTTGTTGTCGACGGTTCCCGTGCCGTGGCAGCGTGGACACACCGTCTCCGTCTGAAGCGAGATCGATCTGACACCGCCGGAGAACGCGTCGCGAAGCGAGAGCGGCAGCTCCGACTCGACGTCGGACCCGCGCATGCCGCGCGTCCTGCGACCGCCTGACGGCGAGCGGCCGAGCCCGCCGAAAAACGTCTGGAAGAACTCGGAGAATCCCGAATCGCCGAGGTCGTCGAAATCGAAATGGACGTCGCCGGCAGACGGTCCGTTCGGTGCCGAATATCGCGCGCCCGGCGCGGTTCGCGCGCGCTGCTGCCAGTCCGAGCCGAGCGAGTCATAGGTCTTGCGCTTTTCGGCGTCACCTAAGACTTCGTAGGCTTCGGAGATGTCTTTGAACTTCTCTTCGGCCTGCTTCTTGCGCGTCGGGTTGACGTCCGGATGCCACTCGCGCGCGAGCTTACGATATGCGGACTTGACCTCTTTGGCGTTCGCCGTCTTCGGCACGCCGAGGATCTTGTAGTAGTCCTTGTATTGTACCGGCATTTATTAAGGCCGCGGCGGTCGAGCTAAAGCTCGACCGCTACATTCAAAGACGGCATTAGTCGCGCTTGGAGACGATCACTTGCGCTGGGCGAAGCACGTCGTCGCCGATGCGATAGCCGCGGCGCGCTTCGTCGAGGACGGTGCTGTCGGGAACCGAGCCGTCGGGGGCGGTGCCGACCGCCTCGGAGACGGCGGGATCGAACGGTTTTCCGAGCGTCTCGATAGCCCGCACGTTTTCACTTTGGAGGACGGCCTCGAACTGCTTGACCGTCGCGAGCAGTCCATCGACGATCTGCTCCGGCGGCGTGCCGCGCGTGCGGAACTGCAGTGCGCGCTGGAGGTTGTCGAGCGCCGGCAGGAGCTTGCGCAAGACCTCGCGGCGTCCGGCATCGGAGCGCGTCTGGTAGTCTCGCTCGGTCCGCCGTTTGTAGTTGTCGAAATCGGCCAGCGCGCGCAAGTAAAGCGCGCGCTGGTCGTCCGCCTGCTTGCGAAGCGCGGCGAGCTCTTCGTCGCGCTTCCCGTCGTCGCTCGGCGCGTCGTCGATGCCGGGCATCGCAGCCCCGGACAGGGAGTCGAACTCGTCGTACGGATTCGTCTCGGCCATGCCGGGCTTAATGCTCCTTGAACTCGGCGTCGATGACGTCGCCTTCGGGCGCGCCGCCCGTCGCGGCGCCCGCGCCCGCCGGTTCACCAGCGCTTCCGTTCGTCGAGCTCGTGCCGTCGCTCGTCGACGTCGAGCCGTCGCCCGCCGAACCCGCCTGTTGGTAGACGACTTGCGCGAGTTTGTACGATGCCTCTTGCAGCGTCTCGGTCGCCTTCTGGATGTCCTCGGGCGAGCCGGTCTTCAGCAGGGAACGCAGGTTGTCGAGCGCCTTCTCCGTGTCGGCCTTCTCGCCGCCGGAGACTTTGTCGCCGACTTCCTTGAGCGTCTTCTCCGTCGTGTAGACGAGGCTGTCGGCGCGATTGCGGATGTCGACCGCCTCGCGCTGCTTGCGATCGTCTTCCGCATGCGACTGCGCCTCGCGCACCATCCGGTCGACCTCGTCTTTGTTGAGGTTGCTCGACGAGGTGATCGCGATGCGCTGCTCTTTGCCGGTGCCGAGATCTTTCGCGCTCACATGCGTGATGCCGTTCGCATCGATGTCGAACGTCACTTCGATCTGCGGCACGTTGCGCGGTGCCGGCGGGATGCCTTCGAGCCGGAAGCGGCCGAGCGTCTTGTTGCCGGCCGCCATCTCGCGCTCTCCTTGGAGAACGTGTATGTCGACCGACGTCTGTCCGTCTTCCGCAGTCGTGAACGTCTGCGACTTGCGCGTCGGTATCGTCGTGTTCCGGTCGATGAGCTTCGTCATGACGCCGCCGAGCGTCTCGAGTCCCATCGAAAGCGGGGTCACGTCGAGCAGCACGACGTCGTGCACTTCGCCCGACAGGACGCCGGCCTGGATCGCCGCGCCGACCGCGACGACTTCATCCGGGTTGACGCCTTGATGCGGATCTTTGTGCGTGAGCGACTTGACGAGCTCGACGATGGCCGGCATGCGCGTCGCGCCGCCGACGAGGACGACTTCGTTCAGGTCTTCGATCTTGAGCTTCGCGTCCGCGATCGCTTGCTCGAACGGCTTGCGGCAACGCTCGGCGAGGTCGGCCGTCAGCGATTCGAACTTCGCGCGTGTCAACGTGTAGTCGAGGTGCTTCGGACCGTTCTGGTCGGCGGTGACGAACGGCAGGTTGATCGACGTCTGGAGCATCGATGACAGCTCGATCTTCGCCTTCTCGGCGGCTTCCGTCAAGCGCTGAAGCGCTTGTCGATCGCCCCCAAGATCGATGCCCTGGTCCTTCTTGAACTCCGCGACGAGCCAATCGACGATACGCTTGTCGTAGTCGTCGCCGCCGAGGTGCGTGTCGCCGTTGGTCGACTTCACTTCGAAGACGCCGTCGCCAACCTCGAGGACGGACACGTCGAACGTGCCGCCGCCGAGATCCCAGACGAGGATCGTCTCGTTGCCTTTCCGGTCGAGTCCGTAGGCGAGCGCGGCGGCGGTCGGCTCGTTGATGATGCGCAGGACGTCGAGACCGGCGATGCGGCCCGCGTCCTTCGTCGCCTGGCGCTGCGCGTCGTTGAAGTACGCGGGCACGGTGATGACCGCTTGCGTCACCTTCTCGCCGAGGAAGGTGCTCGCGTCGTTGACGAGCTTTTGCAAGACCATCGCCGAGATCTCTTGAGGCGTGTAGTTCTTCCCGTCGATCGTCACTTTGTGATCGGTGCCCATATAGCGTTTGATCGACGAGATCGTGCGGTCGGGGTTCGTGATCGCTTGACGCTTCGCCAATTGTCCGACGAGCCGTTCGCCGCTCTTCGTGAATGCGACGACCGACGGCGTGAGCCGGCTGCCTTCCGCATTCGTGATGACCGTCGGCGTCGTGCCCTCCATGAAGGCGACGACCGAGTTGGTCGTGCCGAGGTCGATGCCTACGACTTTTGCCATGTTATTCGATAGCTCCTAATGTGAGATTCCTGGGAGCGGTCGAGATTTATCTCGACCGGCCTTGAGTTAACCTTGTTGTACGCTGAACTGGTTCTCGTCGCCCAGCGTGACGTCGACGGGCTGCAAGTTGCCCTGGCGCCAGACGAGCAGCGAGACCTTCTGTCCGACTTTCATGTTCTTGACGGCGTTCGTCACGTCTTCGGGCTTGTTGACGGCCTGATGGTTCAGCTGGACGATGACATCGCCCGCTTGGAGGCCGACCTGATCGGCCGGGCTTCCAGGAACGACGTTGCCGACGACGACGCCGTTCTTGCCGCCATAGTTGAGGTAGTTGCGGATCTGCGTCGTCAGCGCGCCGAGCTGCACGCCGATGAACGGATGCGTTTTCGCGACATACGTTCCGCTCTGGATCTCCGCGAGGATCGGCTGTGCGTTCGACATCGGTATCGCGAAGCCGATGTTCTGCGCGCCGGCATCGACGACGGCGTTGATGCCGACGACGTGGCCCGTATCATCGATGAGCGGGCCGCCGGAATTGCCGGGGTTGATCGGCGTCGTTATCTGGATCATGTCAGGATAGTGGATCGCCGGGAGGCCTTGGCCGCTGGCGGTGATGCCGGTGCGATGGACGCTCGCGACGATGCCGAAGCTGACGGAGTTCTGAAGTTCGATCGGCTCGCCGATCGCGAGGACGAACTGGCCCTGCTGGAGCTGCTTCGAGTCGCCGATCGGCAGCGCCGGCGGCAGATCATTGCCGTGGATCTTCAAGATCGCGAGGTCGTCTTGGATGTCGGTGCCGACGACTTGCGCATCGACTTTGCGGCCGCTCGCCAGCAGCACTTCGACTTTGTCGGCTTTGAACACGACGTGGCCGTTCGTAGCGACGTACGCCGTGTCGCCGTCGCGCTTGATGACGAAGCCGGAACCGGAGCCCTGCTGCGTGTACGGCTGGCTCTCCGGCATCTGATTGCCGAAGAACTGGCGGAAGAACGGGTCGTTCATGAACGGGAACTGCTGCACGCCGTGCACCGTCGACTTGATGAGGACGACGGATGGCTCTGCGTTCTTCACCGCAGCGATGATGCGCTGTTCGAGGTCGGGATCGCCGACATTGTGGATCGCCGACGCCGAAGCCGTATACGACTGATCGGTCGTGCTGTTGTTGAGTATCTTGCCAGGCACGCAAGCGACGATGACCGCGCCGACGAGCACGCCGAGAAGGCCGACGAGGAGAAATCCGATTGAGGTGCGGGTTGAGGGTTGCATTGCGGGTATCTACTCCTGACGCGTGTTGGGCCGCGCGGTCGCCGGCTCAGGAAGCCGGTGCCGTGGCAGCCGAGGCCCTTATGACTTGTACCTATCTTTGGAGGCGAAGAAAGGTTCCGCTTCCGGGTGGCATACCAATTCTCGTTCCGCGGAACGGGATAGCGACGGGCTAGGCCGCGGGGACGTTCGATTAGCACTATAGCATTGAGAGTGCTAACCGTCAAGAAGCGGGCCGATCCGATTCACGTTAAGGGTCGCACAGGGGTTCCGTAGTACAGGAGCCTTGTTCGCTGCGCAAAACTCTCTTTAGGCGTGTGACATCCGTCACATGTCGCAGTTGGCATTGGGGCGTCCCAGGCGATGACCCGGGGGCCCGAATTGGAGGAGGCATGTTCACTAAGATCCTTCGCGGCGGCTTAGGCGCAGCGGTGGTTCTCGCACTTGTGCTCTGCCAGGAAAATTTGGCACTGGCGGGTTCTACAGGTCAGATCACCGGCCGGGTCGTCGACGCGAGCACGAACGCGCCGATCGCAGGCGCGAACGTCACCGCCGTATCTCCGACGGGGAGCTACAAAGCGGTGACGAGCTCAAACGGCTACTATGCGATGGTCAACATCTATCCTGACACCTATCGCGTCAGCGTGACCGCCGAGGGCTACACGTCGGCGCTTTCGGACGGCAACACAGTCAACCAGGGCTCGACGACCGCCGTCGACTTCACCTTGACGAAGTCAGCGACCGTGCTCGGTCACGTGACCGTTCGCGGCGTGACGACGGTCGTGCAGCCGAGCGTTCCGGCCGACCAGTACGTTCTGACGGCGTCGGCCGCTGATGCGACCAATGGGTCGGGCGGGTCGATGTCGCTCTATCAGACGCCCGGCATCATCGCGACCCTTCCCGGCGTGACGCTCGACGCGGGCGGATACTCGCATATCCGGGGAAGCCGCTTCGACGAAGTCGGCTACGAGTACGACGGCTTGACGACGGTTGAGCCGATCACCGGGACTTTCTCGACGAACCTCGTCGAAGATGGAGCATCGCGGCTTCAAGTCTCGACAGGCGGGTATTCGGCGGACGGCGGCAGCGCGATCTCCGGCGTCGTCAACACGGTTGTCGGCGTCGGAACGTATCCGCCGCGCGGCAGCATTACAGCGCTCATTCAAGCGCCGACGTACTACCACGGCTTGAACTTCGACTACGGAAGCGCGACGCCCGACGGCCGCTTTTCGTGGTACGTCGCGGCGGTCACATGGAACTCCGGTTACGATTGGGGCAACCGCGGCACGTTCTACCCGAGCGTTGAGAACTTCGAGTCGGCGGCCGGCGTCGGCGATCTCGGCAGCGTCGTGCCGAGCCGCGACCAAGTCGTCAACCTCCACTACAAGTTCGGTCAGAATATGGGCTGGGATCTTCAGTATCTCGGCACGACAGGCATCGAGCACTACAACAACATCATATTGCCCGCGTTCTTTCCGAGCAGTAATCCGCTCGACGGGCCGCCCGCAGTGAACCCGCAGCCGTTCAACGGTTACTGCGATAATGGATTCCCGCTGTACCCGGGCCAGACGACATGCAACGAGATACCCCCGCCGGGCTCGACCGAGCACGACGACCAGGGTTACTTCATCGACAAGGTCCAGCTGTCGCACAACTTCTCATCGAACTCGTCGCTTTCGGTCCACTACGCTCGAGTCGGATCGTACGTGACGTTCTGGTTCCCGTTCGGCGGCGGCTCGTTCGACGATTTGTACGAGAACAGGCATTCGGACCAGCAAGAGTTCGAGGGCGACTACACGATCCAGGCCGGATCGGAGCATCTGCTCAAACTCGGCGCCGACCATATCTACAGCACCAACTTCTTGTATGCGCTCTTCGCGTCGGTCCCCGTCGGGAGCGGATTGTTCGGCGAGGGTGAAGTGGTCCCGACGAATAACGGCGACAACTCGTACTGGATTGCCGACACGTTCAAGCCGGGCGATAGGCTGACGGTCGACATCAGCGGGCGGCGCGACACGCGGACGTTCTATAGGGTCGCCGGACCCACGTTCACGGACGCGGCTAACCAGCTGCGCGGCGGCATCGCCTACCAGCTCGGTCAGAACACCGTGCTCCGCGCGACGGACGGCAACTTCGCAAGCCTGCCGAACATGTCGCGCGCAGAGCGGATCTTCACGTTCGCTCCGCCGTTCTTCAACATCAACCAGCCGACGATTACCCGCGAAGCACAGCCGGACGTGCCCGAGAGCCACTCGTACGATTTCCAGATCGAGCAGGACCTCGGCCATGGCCTCGCGTTCAAGGGCGGACCGTTCTGGCGGCGCACCGACAACCTCATCCTGACGTTCCGACAGCCGAATCAGCCGGCTTCGCTGCCGCAAGCGGTTGGCCCGTACGACGTCAACGGGATTGAGACGGAGCTTCAGTTCGACCACGCCGGCGACTTCAGCGGCTACCTCAACTACACGCACACGAGGGCGCTCGCTGCGGTGACGGGCGACTTCGAGCCGTCGTTGCCGCCGGGAGCGCAGTTCTTCAAGGCGTTGTTCCCGGCGTCGTTTGTGCCGCCGAATGCCGCGAATCTCGTCCTCGAGTGGAAGCATGGGAAATGGGATATCAACCCCGTGATCGACTACTCGTCGGGATTCCCATACGGCACGGGTCTATTCACCTACAACAACTTCAACTGCCCGACCGGATCAGGCGTGGGCAACCCGAACGCGCCGTGCGGCGCGATCGTGAAGAATCCGAACGCTTACATCGACACCGACTCGTCTACCGGTCTGTGCGATGGTCCGACGTTCTGCCACAAGCCAATCGACCCGGGCGAGAGCCTGTTTGCCGATGGCCGCGTCTGCTGCACGTCGCTCGTCGCCAACCTCAACATATACTACAACGTAAACCCCCTGACGACGGTCGGCGTCCAGATAGAGAACCTAAACCGCGACTACCGTCCGACCGCGCTCGAGCAAAACTTCACGTTCTTCTCAGGCGGCAACAACGGCTATCTCAACTACGGAACCGATCCGTACTTCGCCAGCGCGATGAACGGGTCCGAGGAGTTCCTATTCACGGTCGTCCAGAAGATCTGACAAAGAGGTTCCCTCAGCAAGAACGGGCCGGCGAGCGATCGCCGGCCCTTTTCTTTTCCTTCGAGCGGTGAACTACCGCGAGGTCGAATCTTCGACGACGAGGCCGTCGCGTAACTTGATGATGCGCTTCGCGTGGCGCGCGATGTCGTCGTCATGGGTCACCATGATGATCGTGCGGCCGCCCTCGTTGAGGCGCCCGAAGAGCGCCATGATCTCCTCGGCCGTCGTCGAGTCGAGATTTCCGGTCGGCTCGTCCGCGAGGAGCACGGCCGGATTGTTCACGAGCGCGCGGGCGATGGCGACGCGTTGTTGCTGGCCGCCCGACAGTTCCTGGGGCTTGTGCTCGAGACGGTCGCCGAGGCCGACTTGCTTGAGGACTTCGGTCGCCTTCGCCTCGCGCGCGGGGTCGCCGGCGTAGAAGAGCGGCAGCGCGACGTTGCGTACCGCCGACGTGCGCGCGAGCAGGTTGAAGCCTTGGAAGATGAAGCCGAGCTTTTGCAGGCGGATCTTCGCGAGGTCGGCGTCGTCGAGCGCCGAGACGTCGACGCCGTCGAGCCGGTAGAGCCCCGTCGTCGGCTTGTCGAGGCAGCCGATGAGGTTCATGAGCGTCGACTTGCCCGAGCCCGACGGGCCCATGATCGCGACGTATTCTCCGGCGTCGATCGAGAACGAGACGCCGCGCAGCGCCGGCACTTTGATGTCGCCGATCGAATACGTCTTCGTCATCTGTTCGATCTCGATGACGCGCCCCGACCGGGTCGACGTCGCTTCCAACATCGCCCTACTCATAGCGCAAGCACTCGATCGGGTTCAAGTACGAAGCGCGTACCGCCGGATAGATTCCGAAGATGATGCCGACGCCGACCGAGAAGGTCAGCGAGACTGCGATGATCGGCAGCCACGAGAACGAGACGACGGTGCCCGTGAGCTGCGCGATGAACGTGTGGATGACGAGTTCGGCCAGGAGCACTCCTCCGATGAGCCCGATCGTTCCGCCGATCGCGCACAGAAGCAGGGCTTCGGTCAGGAACTGCCCGAGGATGTCCGACCGGCTCGCGCCGATCGCCTTGCGGATGCCGATCTCCCTCGTCCGCTCGGTCACCGAGACGAGCATGATGTTCATGATGCCGACGCCGCCGACGAGCAGCGAGATGCCCGCGACGATGCCGATGACTCCGGTGAGAACCGTGAAGACCTTGCTGATGCCGTCGTTGAGCGTCTTGATGTCGCGCTCTTCATACTGCGCACGTTCACCATGGATCTTCTGGAGCGCGGCGATGGCCGCGTTTCCGATGCGCGTCACGTCGCCGGGGCCGCTCGCGATCACCGAAAGTGCGAAGACGTACGTGTACCCGAGTTCCGGTATGAGCGTGTACGGCACGAGCACCGTCACCTGGCCGCTGTTCGTCTGGAGCAGGCCGGTGGACTGCGGCTTTTTTTGCACGCCGACGACGACGTAGTAGCTGCCGTTGAGGCGGACCGCTCGGCCGACCGCCGGCACGCCGTCGCCGAAAAGCTTCGAACGCGCCGAGTCGGACAGAATGCAGACCCGGTGATGCGCGTCGACGTCGTCTTGCGTGAAGCGCCGCCCTTCGGCCAGCGGCGTCGTATCGAACCCGATGCCGGCGCCGGTCGTGAAGACCTGGAGCGTCTCATCGGTGTGCCGCACTCGCGTTTCCATCTGGATCGCGAGCACGGGCTGCACGTCGACCGCGTCCGGCACGAGCAGTTTGACGCGGCGTGCATCTGCGTAGCGTATCGCGGCGTTCTGCGGGTCCGGCTGCTGCTGCTTCGGCACGATCAAAGCGCTCGACTGCGAGTACGGCGACAACAGGTTCTGCACCGACTTCGTCGTCGAATCGCCGACCGCGAGGATCGCGATGACCGCGCCGACCCCGATGATGATGCCGAGCATCGTCAAGAGCGAACGCGTCCGGTTGTTCCAGACGAACTCGACCGCTTCGGCGAAGAACTCGAGGATCTTATTCATGCCGCAGGCACTCGATCGGCTCGAGCTTGCTCGCGCGCACGGCAGGCCAGGTGCCGAAGAAGAGGCCGATCGCGAGCGACGAGCCCAGCGCGAGGGCGATGATCGGCAGCCAGCTGATGCCGGCGGAAACCCCGGCGAAGGTGACGTCCAAGACCGAACTGCCCGCGGCAGCGGCCGCGACGCCGACGATCGTTCCGATGCCGCCGCCGATAAGCGTGATCGCGACGGCTTCGGTGAGGAACTGCCAGAGGATGTCGCCGCGCGACGCGCCGATCGCCTTGCGGATCCCGATCTCGCGCGTCCGCTCCATGACCGATACGAGCATGATGTTCATGACGCCGATGCCGCCGACGACGAGCGCGATCGCGCCGATCGCCGAGATGCCGATCGCGACGAACGCGATGACTTGGAGGAACGTCGCGCCTTGCTGCGAGCTATCGAAGGATTGGAAGGTGGCGTTCGGATGGAGGCGCTTGAGAACGGCCTCGGCGTCGTCGATCGCCTGTGCGGAGGTCGACCCAGGAGCGGCGTAGAGCTGAAGGCCTTGGATCTGCGAATCCGGCAGCCGGTGATACGTCGTGTAGGGGATGTTCAGCGCGTCGCTGCCGCCGATGACCGAGTTGAAGACTCCGGCGCTGATGTTCGCATAGACCCCGACGACGAGAAAGCGGCGCCCCGCGATGCGCACGTACTTGCCGAGCGCAGGCGCGTTGCCGAACAGCTTCTGTTTGAGCCCCCAGTAGAGGTTGCAGACGGCGCGCGCGCCGTCGACGTCATCCGAATTGAAGCGTCGCCCCTCGGCCATCACGAGCTTGTCGGTCACGTAGTCGGTGTCCGAAGCGAGTTCGTAGACGTCTTTCGAATGGCCGTTGCGCACCGAATAGTAGTTATCGTAGACGGGGAACACTTTCGCGCAGCGCGTGCACGCCGCCAAGACGTTTTGGTAGTCGCTCCACGTGACCTGAACCGCGTTGACGCGGCGCGAGCTTTGATCGGGGAACAAGAACAGTCCCTGATCGCCGAAAACGCCGAGCGTCTGTCCTATCGACGACTTCGCGCTTTGCCCGAGCGCGAAGATCGAGATGACGGCAGCGGTGCCGATGACGATGCCGATCATCGTGAGCACCGACCGCGCCCTATTCGCCCAGAGCGTGTTGAGCGCCGCGAGGAAGTACTCGCCGAAGAACTTCACGGGCCGCTGCTGCCCGTCGGGGCCGGCGACGCGGCCGTCGCGTTCACTTTCGAGCCGTCTTTGAGCGAAGAGACGTTCGTCGTGGCGACGATGTCGCCGGACTTCAGGCCTTTCGAGATCGCGACGTCAGTGTCGTTCTTGATGCCCTCCGTCACCTGCGTCTTCTTGGCCGCGGTGCCGCTGACGACGAACGCGTAGTGCTTGGCGCCGTCGTCGAGGATCGCGCTCAGCGGCACGACGAGTGCGTTCGACGCCTTACCCGTGACGATGTCGACGTCGCACGACATGCCGTCGCGCAGGAACGGATACGTCTTGCTCAGGGCGATCGTCGTCTCGACGTTTTTCGCCGAATTGCCCGCCTGGTTTTGGGCGACGACGACCGGCGCGATGCGCACGACGGTGCCGACGAGCGAGTAGCCCGGGAAGTCCTCTCCGGTGATGAAGGCGTGCTGCCCGAGTTTGACGCTGATGACGTCCTGCTCGTCGACTTGCGCCTTGACGACCATCGGTCCGCTGCCGGCGATGGTGAAAAGCGTTTGGCCGGGCGTCACCTGATCGCCGACCGAGAGATCCGCCGTGCCGCCGAGCGGCGAGGTGACGTTGCCGAGCGTCTGGACGACGCCGCCGAACGGCGCACGGACCTCGGTGTCCGCGAGCTGTTCCTCATCGTATTGCAGCTGGGCTGCGGCGGACGCTTCGCCGGCCTGCGCCGACGCGACGTCGACCGCCGCGGTGTTCTGACCCGCTTGGATCTGCGCTGCGGAAAGCGCGGCCCGAGCGCTGTCGACGGCGTGACGGTCGGCGGCGATCTTCGCATCTTGTTGACCGACGCTGTCGTTCAATTGCTGCTTCGTCAGCGTGTATTGGCGCAGCGCCGAATCGTACGCCGCTTGCGCCTGTTCGTATGCCGCTTGGTCCTTGTTCAATTGCAGATGCGCGATCGCGTCCATCTTGTAGAGCGCGACGTCGCCGTCGTATTGCTCTTTCGCCGTGCGAAGATTCGTCTCGGCGTCCTTGAGCTGCGACACTTGCTGCGCGAGCTGCGACTGGCCGGAAAGCCCGAGCGAAGCGAAACCCGCCGCGGAGACCTGGCCTTCGCGCTTCGCGTTGATGTCGGATTGCAGCTGCGATTGCGCGGACAGCAAGTTCTCTTGGGCTTGCGCCACGCTCTGCACGTTCGTATCGCCCGCGACCGCAGCCGTCTGCTGCGCTTTCCTGAGCGCCGCGAGCGCTTGCGCCTCGGCGGCTTCGTCCGCGCTCACCTTTGCCGAGACCGCTCGATCGTCGAGCTTCATCAAGAGGTCGCCCGCGCGCACGCGGCCGCCTTCGCGGACGAGGATGCGCTCGATCGTCGAGGCGGTTTGCGCCGCGATCGTCGCCGTCTGCGGCAGCGACAACGTTCCGTTCTCGGGCAGCTTGTTGACGAGCGTGCCCGGTTTCACTGCGACCGTCGTGACCGCGACCGGAGCCGGCCCGTGCTTCGCGACGACGCTGATGATGATGATCAGCACGATAGCGCCGCCGACGATAGCCGGGCCGAACCACTTGGGCCTTTGTTTAAGGTCCATATTCACTCCACCAGCGTTCCGGTCGCGAATTTGAGGCGGTCGGCGGCGAGCGCGTAAGCGACTTGCGCGTCGAGCAGCTGTTTCGCGGCCTGTAGATACGTCTGTTCCGCAGTCGTCACGTCGATCTGGCTGCCGAGTCCGACCTTGTACTGTACTTGTGCGATTTTCGCCGCTTGCAAGGCGACGCTCGCGTTCTGCGTCGCGAGCCCCAAGTTTTGATCGTCGACGATGAGGCGGCGCACCGCCTGATCGACGTCGATCATCGCTTGGCGCTTCGCCGTGCTGTACGCGGCGGTCTGCGAATCGATGTTCGCATGCGCGCCGTTGTGTTGCGCGTGCAGCGATCCCCAGTCGAGGAGCGGCAGCAAAAGTTGCGACGTCAATCCGATCGTATAGAAGTGCGTGGGACCGCAATGCGGATCGAACTGGTGGATCTGACACGTCGCTTCGTTGAATGGAAATGCGGTCGGGATCACCTGGTTTCCCCACGCGCCCTGGAGCGCGACGGTCGGCCGGTTCGGCGCGTCGATGAGCCCGTTTTCGAGCACCGCGATGTCGAGAGCGTCTTTCGCGATGGCGAGTTCAGGACTGTGCGCCAACGCGACCGCGTCGAGCGCTTGTTGATCGGTCGACGGCATCGGCGGCGCCGGTATAGAGGCGGGCACGGCGAACGCCTGCGACGTATCTGCGCCGATCGTCTGCGAAAGATTCTCCCGCGCATCCTCGGCGTCGGCCGTCGCGGACGCGAGACTCTCTTCGCTCGTCGTGCGCTGCACTTGTGCCTTGAGCCGGTCGATGCCGGCGACGAGGCCGGACTTATAGTTCGCGTCGGCTATCGCGTAGAGCGCCTGCTGATACCCGAGGTCCGCCTTTGCAAGGCCGACGAGCTGGACGTCCTGGGCATACACGTAGAACGACGTCTCGACGTTGAGCAGGGTCTGCTCTTTGACGAACCGATAGTTCTGCTGCGCTTGATCGTACGCGTGCCGCGCAGCGTCCGCCGTCAACTCGTTCTGGAGGTTGAAGACCGACTGCGAACCGGCGACCTCCGCGGTGTTCTGCGAGACGTTCGGCTGGACCGGAACGCCGATCTGCGCGAAGTTGCCCGCATAGTTGGCAGAGCGCGACATCGAGCTTTGGGCGATACCCTGGATGTTCGGCAGTTGCGCAGAGCGATCGGAAGCGAGCGTCGCCCCGGCTTGCACCCATTGCGCCTTCGCCGCGAGCACTTGCTCGTTGTGCGACTCCGCGAACTGGACCGCTTGAGCGAGCGTCATCGGCGCGGCGGCCGCCGGGGCGGCCGCCAACATCGTCGCTGCGAGAGCGAAAGCTAGCACGCACCTACCTCGCGACGGCTGAAGCGAGGCCGGCGCCGATGAGGCTGTAGACGACGACCGTCACGATGGCGGCGCCGCGTTTCATCGAAAGCGTGCGTTCGAGGCCGATGACGGCGACGACGTACAACCACAGGTAGTCGAGGTTGTACGTGTTGAGGAACGTGGCGAGCTTCACGTTGTCGTGAAAGAACATGCCGAGCGACGGCAACGCGTACTGATCGAGCGGCGACGAGATCGCATCGGGTCCGCGCGCCGCGAGGATGACGGCATTGACGAGCGCGCCGACGAACGCGATGATCCCGAGGTTCACCGAAACGACCCACGCCAGACTGAACTTCGCTCCGGCTCCGCTGATAGCGCCGCCGATCGCATACACGACGGCCGAGATCACCCAGATGAGCCATGTAACGATGAGCACGCCGACGATCGCGAAGACCGGGATGATCCCCGCCGTCGATCCCATCGCTTGACGGGCCTGGGCTTGTTGATCGGCGCTCATCGTCGACAATTGCTGCTGCTGAGCGATGTGGGCGACTTTCATGATCTCGGGCATCGAGATCAATGTCGCGGCGAGGAGCAGGACGATGCCGATCAGCGCCGCCCAACCCCAGGTCGGCGTTTCGCGAAGCTGGTCGAACGCCGTTGCAGGCGACCACAGTATGGAGAGGTAGGCTGAGAGGCCGTTGGACTTCTGCGGTGCCGCGGTCGTTGTCGAAGCCATCATGCTTCCTTTCTCAGTTGGTGCGCACGCGGGCGATCGTCACTTGTTGGGTCGGGACGTCGACCTCGTCGACGACGAGCGACGTCGGATCATACCAGACGACGAACTCGGTGTTGCCGCTCTGAGATGAGCCGTCGACCGTCAAAGGGACGTCGGGAGCCGGTAGTCCGGGCGGGCGCGGCGGCGTCGCGGTTGCGTTGATCGTGCAGTAGAACGTCTCGGCACCAGACGGCGCATAGACGGTGAATATGTTCAGCGCCTGCGCGCGTATTTGAGCAGGAAGGAAGAGAAAGCCGGTCGCCAATGCGCCGTCGACGACGACCATTCGCGTCGTGCCGGTTTCGACCCGGAAGTCGGTGGAGCCGGGGACCGTATCGACCGTGAACCGTGCGCCGCCCGAGTAGAAGGCGACACGTGCCGTGACGGCCACGTCGGACGTCACCGGAAAGGTCGATACGTAGGCGGTGGGCGACAGATCGCCGGCGTCGAGCGATTCGTCGACCGTTTCGGTGACGCCGCCGAACGTCTCGACCTCGTGGATCGTGATGCTCGGCGCTGCGCGCTTCACGGTCACGATCGTGCTGCCGACGCCGGCGCCTCCGCGAGTGACCGAGTACTTGTACGATCCGTCGCTAGGCGCGAGGGCGGCCGCCAGGGCGTTCGTCGAAGCGGTCGCCAAGGCGAGCGCGCACGCGAGCAAGCCGAACACGAGTACCTTTGCCATCCGTGACTGGGTCATCGAGCTAACCTCCGGCAGCGATCGTTGCGGCGATGGTGCCCGCATTCTCCGCGGCGCTACGCGACGCTTGCGCGCCGGAGCCGGGTGCGCTGGGCGTGCCCGAGCTCGACGATGACGAGGTGCCGCCGCTTTCAGGTTGGTTCGGGCCGATGCGTCCGCCGAGTGCGGCGAGACCTGTGATGGCGCCAAGGCCCATCGTCTCGACGGCGGTGCTCGGCACGACGATCATCGCGCCTTTCTCCTTGAGGCCTTCGTAGAGCATGTTCATCGCACGCAAGTGGAGTGCGATCTCGTTGCCGGCATAGTTCTTCGCCGCTTCGAGGAACGACAGCGAGATCTCGCGCTCGGCGTCGCCGAGGATGACGCGCGCTTGCCGTTCCCGCTCGGCCTGCGCTTGCCGCGACATCGCATCCTGCAGATTGTCGGGGATCTTGATGTCGCGGATCTCGACCGACTGCACGGTGACGCCCCACGGTGTCGTCCGCCCGTCGATCGTGTGTTGCAGTTTCTCGTCGACCGCCTGGCGATTCGATAGCAGATCGGCGAGCGTCGTCGTTCCGATGATATCGCGCAGTGCGGTCTGCGCCGCCCATCCAATGGCATCGCGGTACGATGCGACTTCGAGCGACGCTTTCTTCGCATCCCATGCGACCCAGAAGAGAACCGCGTCGACGTCGACCGGCACGGTGTCTTTCGTCAGGCTCTCTTCGGCCGTGAACGTGCTCGTCTGCACGCGCTGGTCGATCCAGGCCGCGATCGTGTCGATCGCGGGTATGAGGAGGAAGATCCCCGGGCCGGCGACGGTGCGGAAGTGGCCGAAGCGGAGGACGACGACTTTCTCCCACGCTTGCGCGATCTGGAGCGTCACGAGCACGACGATCGCGACGACCACACCGATGATGACGGGAAATCCGCTGTCGGTGACCGTCGTCATCGTCACGCCCGCGGCAAAGGCGATCACGGCGATGAGCCACGATAAAGGGTTGCCGAAATGGACGGCCGTCGGGCCCGCCACGGTGGCGCCGGACGGTCCGGACGTGGGAGCGCCGCTCTTCGTACTCGCTGTGACTATGGGCATGATGCTTTCATCCTCCTTAGGATGTGCTAACTCTGGTCCTCGCGCGCGACGCGCGAGATCGTCTCGATGAGCTCATCTGCTTTGAACCCGAACGCTTTGGCCTCGCCGAGCGCGCGGCGCGAGATGTCTCGGATGCGCGTGCGCTGCGCCGCGACGTCCGAGGCTTGTCGTCGCCTGTCGCTGATGAAGGTGCCTCGGCCTCGACGGCTCGTGAGCACGCCCTCACGCTCGAGATCGGAGTACGCCCGGTTGACTGTATTCGGATTGATCTCGAGGTCGACGGCGACTTCGCGCACGGTCGGAAGCTGATCGCCGGGCGATAGCTCGCCTCGAGCGATCGCGTGAAGCACTTGCTCTTTGATCTGGAGGTATACCGGGACGCCGCTTGCGCCGTCGAGGTGGAACATTCTTTGAATTTCGTTCGTGTGTCCTATTGTCCTAGTTGTTTAATACAATGATAGCGGAGAGGAAGCGCCTTGTCAAGCGAAACTCTCGGGTGATGTGGGCCTTCGAGATGTATCTCGTCGCGGTCGCGGCCGCTCTTGCCTTAACCGGACCTTCACCTCGACCGTTCGAGAAGCACCGGCGACACACGACCCGGACTCGCTCGCGGGCCGTCGCCGGTCGAGTGACGTGGGATTTGCTCAAGCTCGGCCTGCGCCACGACCTGCTTCGCGACTTCCTGGTCGAGACGAAGTCTGAACGGCCGGCATTTATCGATAGGCACTTGGTGGACGCAGGCCAAGGTCTGCGGATCGGACCGACTTCAGTCGACGTCGACTTCTTAGGAGCGCCGATCGTCCGGGCGCGCGTCGTCAATGAAACCGATCGCTATGTGGATGCGCTCGTCGTCGTCTCGGTCGAAGATGCGAATGGTGGATCGGCGCACGCGTCAACGTGGATCGAGCGGCTCGCGCCGCATGCCGATCGAGCAGTCGAGCTGTTCTGTCCGAACGCGCTCGCACCGGCGTCCGTCCACTGGTACGTGACGCCTCTGTAACACTCGCTACGTCGCATCGCACGAGGCATCGCGCAAGGCTTGTGCGTGATGCCCGCGTAACATCTACACGTGCTTCACGAGTATTTTCCACCGTCGGTCCAATCCGGCGAATCGTCTACCGTTCCCAAACCGCCTTCCGAGCCCTACCTGCGCGCGATCCCGCTAGGCGGCTGCGGCGAAGTCGGGCGCAACATGACCGCCTACGAGACGAACGACGATATCGTCGTCGTGGATGCCGGCGTCCAATTCCCCGAAGAAGAGATGCTGGGCGTCGACCTCGTCATCAACGATCTTTCGTATCTGCTCGAGCGGAAGAAGAAAGTCCGGGCGCTGCTCCTCACCCACGCGCACGAAGATCACGTCGGCGGCGTGCCATATTTCCTCGCGCAGCTCGACGTGCCCGTATACGGCACCGACGTGACGCTTGCGCTCCTGCGCGGCAAGCTGAAAGAGCATAAGCTCGTCGGCCGAACCGAGACGATCGTCGTCGAGCCGGGCGACGAGGTCCAGCTCGGATCGATGACCGCGCGCTTCATCCACATCACGCACTCGATCTTCGGCAATTGTTCGCTTGCACTGCGTACGCCGCTCGGCGTCGTCGTCCACACGGGCGACTTCAAGTTCGACCAGACTCCGATCGACGGACGCCCGACCGACATGGCGACCTTCGCGCGCTATGGGGACGAAGGCGTCCTTCTGCTCGCGTCCGACTCGACGAACGCAGAGATCCCTGGCCACACGCCGTCCGAGCGTGTCGTCGGCGAGACGTTCGCGGATATCTTCGCACGCTGCGAGGGGCGCATCATCGTGACGATGTTCGCCTCGAACGTCCCCCGTCTTCAGCAGACGGTCGACGCCGCAGCGCGACACGACCGAAAGGTCTGTTTCGTCGGACGAAGCATGATGAACGTCGCGAACATCGCGATCGAGCACGGCTATCTGCGGCTCGAACATGGCCAACAGATCCGCGAACACGAGCTCGACGCATATCCGCCCGACCGCATCGTCATCTGCACGACCGGAAGCCAAGGCGAACCCACATCGGCGCTCGTCCGGATGGCGGCGCGCGACCACAAGCGCGTTCGCCTCGTCCGCGGCGATACGGTCATCGTGTCGGCGACGCCGATCCCGGGCAACGAACGAAGCGTCGGCCGGACCATCAACAACCTCTTCAAGCTCGGGGTGAACGTCATCTATGGAAAAGAGCGGATGGCGCACGTCTCCGGCCACGGTTGCCAAGAAGAGCTGCTTCTCATGCTCAACCTGACGCGGCCGAAATATTTCATGCCCGTGCATGGCGAATATCGCATGCTCGTCCAACATGCGCGCTTGGCGCAGAAGACGGGCATCGAACCGGCCGACGTCTACGTCGTCGAGAACGGCGACGTGCTCCAGTTCACGCGCTCGGGCGTCGAACGCGTCGGGAAGACCTTTGGCGGGCCCGTCTTCGTCGACGGCCTCGGGGTCGGCGACGTCGGCCAAGTCGTGCTCCGCGACCGGCGCCATCTTTCCGAGGACGGCATGATCATCTTGACGGTGACGATCGATTCGTCGGACGGAAAGGTGCTGGCGGGTCCGGATGTGACGTCGCGCGGTTTCACGTACGATTCGACGACCGACGGCGACGGCATCATCGACGAGGTCAAGCGTCGTGCGGCGGAGATCATCGAGGACGGCGCACGCCGCGGGCTGACCGAATGGACCGCGATCCGCGAGCACCTGCACAAAGGAGTGCAGAAGTTCGTTTTCGACCGGACGAAGCGCCGGCCGATGATCTTGCCCGTCGTCATGGAGGTCTAGGGCCTTGGCGGTCGCCGCGCCGGCGTTCGCCACAAGCGAAGCGGGCGTCGCGCGCATCGGCGTTTGGCACGACACGTGGCGGCGCTTTCGGCGGAGCGCGTCGGCGATGGTCGGCCTCGTCCTCGTCGCGGTGATCGTCGTCGCGGCTCTTGCCGCGCCCGTGCTTTCGGGGCACGTCGATCCGCTCGCGCAAAATCTCAGCGCGACGACCTTGCCGCCATCGGTCCATCACCTCGCGGGAACGGACAAGCTCGGCCGCGACATCTTCGTGCGCTTGTTGGCCGGTGCGCGTCTATCGCTCGAGATCGGATTCGTCTCGGTCGGCATCGGCCTGGTGACCGGCACGACGCTCGGCGTCATCTCCGGATTCTGGGGCGGCGCCGTCGACTCGATCATCATGGCCGCCGTCGACGTCATGCTCGCGTTCCCGAGCATCATCCTCGCGATCGCGATCTCCGCGATCCTCGACCAGCGAGTCGGCGACGTCGTGAAGCTGTTCTTCGCGGTCGGCATCGTCGGCATTCCGGTCTACGCCCGGATCGCGCGAGCGTCCGTGCTCCACGTCAAGCATCTCGAGTATGTCGAAGCCGCGCGGGCCATCGGCAACGCGGCTCCAGCGATCCTCTTGAAGTACGTCCTGCCGAACATACTCGCGCCGCTCGTCGTGCAGGCGACGCTCGGCGTCGGCACGGCGGAACTCGATTCCGCCGGATTGTCGTTCCTCGGGCTCGGGATCCAGCCGCCGACCGCCGAGTGGGGTTCGATGCTGAACGACGCCCGCGACTACTGGCTCAACGCGCCGTGGGCGCTCGTCTTCCCCGGCATCGCGATCTCGCTGACGGTTCTGGGCTTCAACCTGCTCGGCGACGGCATCCGCGACGCGCTCGACCCCCGCTCGGCCTAGCCTAGGAAAAAGGGAGCGGTCGAGATTTATCTCAGAAAAAAGGGAGCGGTCGAGATTTATCTCGACCGCCGCGGTCTTGCACCGTCGCGAAAAGCGTTCAGAGCTTCAGCACCATATCCACCGGCCGAGTCGTCGGCGCGAACGGTGGATGCACGAGGATACCGTCCGCCGCGACGTCGTCATCGATCTCGAAGACATCGAGATACGTCACGGTCTGGCCGGGCGACACATCCGTCTGATTCAAGTCGTGGCCGGCAGTGTCGTAGAACTGGCCGTCGTTGACATGCACACCACCCTTGACCATACTTGTTTGGACGTCGTACATCGCGACCTGCGCGGCTGTGAGGTTTTTCAATTGCATCGTCGCCATCACGAAATGCGCACCCGGATCGGGAGCATTCCCCTGAAACGACATCGATTTCTTGACCGAGACAAGCCGGACCGCGACCGTCCCATCGCTCGCGAATCCGCCGCCGACTCGATCGACCATGTGCTGCTGCGAGTAGCGGTCGCCGGCGCTCGCATACAGCGTGCGCTTCGAGACGTCGAACGAGGCGCCGCCGCCGAGCGCGTGCGCGATGTCGTCGACGCTCGCGTACCAGACGCCGCCGACCTGCACGGCGCGTATGTCGTGCGACTTCCCGGCGATCACGAAGTGAAGCACGTTCGCACCCAAAGCGATCGCGGCTCCCGCGAAAGCGCAAACGATCACCGCTATGGCCACTCTTGAAAATCTGCTCATGTCGTCGTCCTCAACGCATCGATGCACGTAGAGGGTTCCCCACGCTACGCAGGCCGCATTCCGGCGGCCATCGAACGTGCGTGCGCACGGGATGAAACGCGCGAAAGCGGCTGCTAAGTCGCGCCGGGTCGATCCGCTTCCGAGACTGACGCTCAACCTCGAGATCGTCGGCGTGGCTCTTCTTGCCATCGCCGCCTACGTCGCGCTCGCGCTGTGGGCGCCGAAGAGCGCCGGCTGGTTCGGTCCGGGACTCGCCTCGACGATCGGCGTTTGGTTCGGAGCGGCGGCTTGGATCTCGGTAGCGGGCCTGGTCGTCGTCGCTATCATCATCTTCCTGGAGATCCACGTCGTCCGCATCATGGCGTTCATGGCCGCCTGCGCGGCCGGCGAGTTTCTCGCTCTTGACGCCGCGCTTGGGATGTCGTCTCGGGGCGGAGCCGCCGGAAACGCCATTGCTTGGGGTCTCTCGCACGTCTTCGGTGCCGGCGGCGCAGACATCGCGATCGTCTTCGCCATCATCGCCTTCGTCGTCGCTCCTACCGGAGTCTCGATGAAGAAGACAATGGCGGCCGGTGCGGTTTGGGGAGCAGGCGCCATCGCCCGGCTCAGATCTGCGTATGGGGCCATCGTCGCACAGAGCGCCACCGCTCGCGAAGCCGATATCGAAGTTTCGAAGCTTCCGGCGATCCGTCGCGAGCCGCCGCAACCCGAGCGCGTCGACAAAGCCGTGATGGTCGAAGACCCGGCTGACGTCGCACTCGCCGAAATCGTGCCTGAGGCGGTCGTCGAGCGACCGGCGGCGACGCCCGTCGCGGAGCGCGGGATGCCGGAGCCGGTCACGACATTCGAGGCAGTGGAGAAATCCGCTCCGCCAAAGCCCGCGCGCGCTGCCGCGACGCCGCGGAGCGACAACGGCGACGCACCTATGCGCCTTACACCGGCGGGATACCGATTGCCGGATTTCGCCCTGTTCAACCCGCCGGAGAAAAGGGCGCACAGCGAAACGAGCGCGGCGAAGCTGCTCGAGGACACACTCGCATCGTTCGGCGTCGGCGTCACGGTCACGCACATCGAGCGAGGTCCGACCGTCTCACGTTACGAGCTGACGCCCGAGCGCGGCGTCAAGGTCAGCGCGATCAAGGCGCTTTCGGACAACATCCAGCTCGCGCTCGCTGCGCAAAGCGTTCGGATCGAAGCGCCGATCCCCGGCAAGGCGGCTGTCGGCGTCGAGGTCCCCAATTCGGCGGTCTCGATCGTCGCTATCCGCGAGATCCTCGACTATCTTCCCAAGGGCGACAACAAACTTTCGATCGGATTCGGAAAGGATATCACCGGCCGGCCGATCGTCGCCGACCTCGGTCGCATGCCGCACCTTCTCGTCGCTGGCGCGACCGGCGCCGGCAAGAGCGTCTGCCTCAACGTCATCATCGCCTCGCTCATAGCGACCTGCACGCCCGACGCGGTCCAGCTCCTCCTCATCGATCCTAAGCGCGTCGAGCTCATCGAATACAACGGCATCCCGCATCTGATCCGCGATTGCATCGTCGATCCGAAGCTCGCCGCCGGCGCGCTCTACGAGCTGACGAAAGAGATGGATACGCGCTACGAGCGCTTCGCGCGAGCGGGCGTGCGCAAGATCGAAGAGTACAACCTCGAGAATCCAGACGATCGCATGCCGTACATCGTCGTCGTCATCGACGAGCTCGCCGACCTCATGCTCGTCGCGCCGACGCGCGTCGAGACGAGCATCTGCCGGATCGCGCAGCTCGCCAGAGCGACCGGCATCCATCTCGTGGTCGCCACGCAGCGTCCGTCCGTCGATGTCATCACCGGTCTCATCAAAGCGAACATCCCATCGCGCATCGCGTTCGCGGTCTCGTCGCAAGTCGACTCGCGGACGATTCTCGACATGGCCGGTGCAGAACGGCTCCTCGGCCGCGGCGACATGCTCTTCTTGCCGATGGACGCGCCGAAACCGGTGCGCGTGCAAGGCGCGCTCGTCACGAGCGCGGAGATCGAGCGGCTTTGCGAATTCTGGCGCGCGCAAGACGATCCGGAGAACCGCATCGAGTTCGAAGTCGACGAAGTGGAAGAAGACGGCACGGGTCCGGCCGACGAGCTCGCATTCGATGCTGCGAAAGTCATCGTCGAACGTCAGATGGCGAGCGTCGCCTTGCTGCAGGCGGAGCTCAAGATCGGCCATCCGCGGGCGGTGCGGCTCATGAAGATACTCGAGGAGTATCGCGTCGTCGGACCGTCCGAAGGAACGAAGCCGCGCAAGATCCTTGTGGGGACGGGCGACGTCGACACGCTTGCGACGATTCTCGCACCCCGCCGCTCCGAGCAGACGCTGCTGTAGCTCTTTGGGAGCGGTCGACCGCCGCGGCCGTTCGATACCGGACACCCCTAGAGGTCGGCCGGGGCATGCGTGGAACCGCTCGGAAATGGCGTCCCCAACGCTCGAGTCGATCGCCGAGAAGGTTCGCGCGCACGCGCCGTTGACCCGAGAAGAAGGCGTCTTCCTATACAAGGAAGCGCCGTTTCACGCCGTCGGCAAGCTCGCGAACGAGCTTCGGACCGAGAAGAACGGGAAGCGCGCGTACTACGTCTTCAAACGCTACCTCAACACGACGAACGTCTGCTATGCGGGCTGCAAGTTCTGTTCGTTCGCCGCGCACGAGAAAGAAGAGCGCGCGTACCGGATGTCGGTCGACGAGATCATCGAGAAGGCGTGCGCCGAGCCGAACGACTACGACGAGTTGCACATCGTCGGCGGGCACGATCCGAAGCAGACGAGCCTCGACTTCTGGATACCGATGATCGAGCAGCTCCACGCGCGCATCCCGCACGTCCAGCTCGCGTTGTTCACCGCTGCCGAGATCGACTACATGTGCAAGCGGGCGCGCTGCTCGTACGAGGAAGGCCTGACGCGCATGCGCGATGCCGGTCTCACGTCGCTCAACGGCGGCGGCGCGGAGATTCTCGTCAAACGCGTGCGCGATATCGTCTGCCCGCATAAGGCGTCGGCCGAAGAGTGGCTCGAAGTCCACCGCGTCGCGCATAGGCTCGGCATCATGACGAACTGCACCATGCTCTACGGCCACGTCGAGACGGTCGAAGAACGGGTCGAACATCTCGCGCTGCTGCGCGAGCTCCAAGCCGAGACCGGCGGCTTCAAGTGTTTCGTGCCGCTCGCGTTCCATCCCGAGGAGAATGAGCTCGAGGAATACGGCTGGACGCAGGGCATCGACGATCTCAAGACCATCGCCGTGTCGCGCCTCATGCTCGACAACATCGATCACATCAAAGCGTACTGGATCTCGTACGGCATCAAGCTCGCGCAGCTCGGACTCCATTTCGGCGCCGACGATATCGACGGCACCGTCAACAACGAGCAGCACATCTATCGCGACGCCGGCAGCAAGACCGATCAAAGCACGCCTGCGGAGCAACTGCGCCGTGCGATCGAAGAGGCGGGCTTCGTGCCTGCTCGGCGGAACCTGCTCTACAAAATGATGGAGCCTGCGACCGCATGACCCGCGAGCCGCTGCGCTGCGGGCGCATCTCCTACACGAACGACCTGCCGATCTACGCCGCGTTTGACGCCGGAGCCGTCGAGTGCCCGGCGACGCTTGTGTCCGGGGTGCCGACGCGGCTCAACCGGATGCTCGTCGAGGGCGAGCTCGACGTCAGCCCGATCAGTTCGTTCTTCTGCGCCGAACATGCGGGCGAGCTGCTCGTCCTGCCGGGCGTCTGCATCGGCTCGCGCGACGCGGTGCGTTCTATCTATTGTATATCGTCGACGCCGCCGCGCTCGCTCGCCGGCGTTCCGATAGCCGTGACCGGCGAGAGCAGCACCGGGCGCAACCTCTTCGCGACGATTTGTGCGGAGAGCTACGGCTTCGCGCCCAGGTACGTCGAAGCCGACGACCCCTTCGAGGCGTATCGTAAGGACGGCTCGCCGTGCCTGCTCATCGGCGACAAGGCGATCGATGCCTATCTCGCGGCCGGCAGTGGCGACTCGTACGATGTCGGCGAGCTGTGGCATGGATTGACCGGCAAGCAAATGGTCTACGCCGTGTGGGCCGTGCGCCGCGAGGCGGCGGAACGCCGCCCCGACGAAGTCGACGCGCTCTCGCGCTCGCTCATCGACGCGGCCGCGTGGGGGATGGCGAACATCGATCGGGTGATCGCCGACGCACAGGCGCGCATCGGCCGTCCCGACGGTTTCTACGCCGACTACTACCGCACGCTCGATTTCTATTTCAACGAGAGCGCGCGGCTCGGCCTCGAGACGTTCTACGGACTCGCGGCGAAACACGGGCTGCTCGCTCGCGTAAGCGGATTGAAGATGTTCACGAAGGATTTGGCCCGTGTCTGACGTCAACGCGCTGCTCGACCGCGCCGCCGAGGGCGGACGGCTGACATACGATGAGGGCCTTCGCGTCTACCGCGAAGCGTCGCTCTATGATATCGGTGCAGCCGCGCACCGAAGGCGCACGGCGCTCTATCCGGGCGACGACGTCTCGTACGTGATCGACACGACGATCAACTATACGAACATCTGCGACGTCCACTGCACGTTCTGCGCGTTCTTCCGGCCCGAAGGACATGCCGAAGGCTACACGATGTCGATCGACGAGGTGTTGAACCGCGTTCGATGGGCGGCAGACCAGGGCGCGACCCAGATCATGATCCAGGGCGGCGTCAATCCGCAGATCCCGATCTCGTACTACATCGAGCTGTTCGAAGCGGTCGGTACCCAGTTCCCGCACGTCGATATCCATTCGCTCTCGACGAGCGAGATATGCGGGATCGCGAAGCGCGAATCGATGACGGTCGAAGACGTGCTCAAGACGCTGCGCGCCGCGGGCTTGAAGTCGCTGCCGGGCGCCGGCGCGGAGATCCTCGTCGAGCGCGTCCGCAAGCGCATCTCAGCGCGCAAGATCGATGATGACCGGTGGATCGAGGTCATGCGCGTCGCGCAACGGCTCGGGATGCCGACGACCGCGACGATGATGTTCGGATCGATCGAGACGGATGCGGAGCGCATCCAGCACCTCGACGTCCTTCGCGAGCTTCAGGACGAGACCCACGGATTCACCGCGTTCATCCCTTGGTATTATGTGCCGTTCAAGACGCCGCTCCGCGGCAAAGAGTCCAACGGCCTCGAGTATCTGCGCGTGCTCGCGATCAGCCGCCTATACCTCGACAACTTCGCCCATCTGCAGTCGTCGTGGCTGACGCCCGGGATGAAGCTCGGTCAGCTCGGCCTCATGTTCGGCTGCGACGATATGGGCGGCACGATCCTCGAGGAGAAGGTCGTGACGCTCGCGGGCAGCACGAACACTGCACACCGCTCCGATCTCGAGCGCGCGATCCGCGCCGCGGGCTACAAGCCGGTCATCCGCGACACGTACTTCAACAAGCGCGACTACCCGCTCGCTACATCGGCGTAAACAAGGGCGAACGAAAGATACGGGGAGCGGTCGAGATTTATCTCGACCGCCGCGGTCCTTCAAAACAATTCAAGGGGAGCGGTCGAGATTTATCTCGACCGCCGCGGTTTCTCCAATGCAAGGCCGTCTCCGGTCGAGCTGAAGCTCGACCGCTCCCTTTTCGGGGCACGCCGCGCGCTACGGCTTCGAGGCGATTCGCAGGAAATCGATGAGGCTGTCGACCGGCGGCGGTAGGTCCTTGCGGTGGATCATCGCCGTCATGTAGGCGTCTTTGGTCGCGTTCGGCGCGAAGGCGGCGAGCCGTTTGAGAAAAGCCCGCAAGTTCAGCTCGCTCGAGTAACCGGCGTCGGGACCGAGCGCCTTGCGAAAGTTGAACGACTGCGCGAGCAGATACCAAACCTCGGAAACGCCGTCTACACGAAGGGCGACGACGTGGTCGAGGTTCTGGTTCGTCGCCGTCGCCTCTTTGCCGCCCGATTGCCTCACGACCGGCATTCCGATCGCAGCGGTCGCGACGAGGGTTCCATAGTCGAGCGTTCGCGAGGCGTCCTTGATGACGACGATCTGGTCGTGCCGGATCTGTGCTCCTGACAATGCCGAAATCGCCCCGGAAGCGACATCGCGCGACCCCTCGCCACCACGCAAGCTGATCGAAAGCGCGCTCGCCTTATCGTCGAACGTCAGCAGATCGATGCGCGCATTCGGAGGCGGGGCGTAGGACTGGGGTTCGCTCACCGCGAGACGACCTTGAAGAACTCCATAAGGCTGCCGAGCGGCGGCGGCAGCGGCAGATCGGCGAGAAGCGCGGTGACGAAGCCGTCTTGAACCGCTTGGGGGGCGAAGGTCGTCAATCGTTCGAGCAGCAAGCGCAAGTTCTGCTCGAGCGCGTTACCCGCTTGGGAGCCGAGGCTTTTCCGGAAATTGAACGAGTCGGCGACGAGATACCATAGCTCGCCGACCTTCGCGGCACGAATCGCTATGACGTATTGACGCACCTCGGTCTTCGTCTCGCCTTCCTTGCCCATCATCACTTCGACGAGCGACGGCGACACGAGCGGCGCCGGATGGAGCCCTTCGCTGCGGATCTCGGCTCCATGGATCGCCGAGATGGAGGCCGGCGACACGATGCGCTCGGATCCGCCGTCGTCGAGCTGCACGCGCAGCTGGTTGTCGCCGAACTCCATGCTCGCGATGCGCGCGTTCGCCGGCAGCGAGATCTGGAAGTCGTCCGTCTCCGTCATGTCGACCATGGCTCCGATACGAAGTTGAACACATGCTGGTCGGGATAAAGACCGCCCACCTTGGCCTTCGTGAGCGCGCTCATGAGGGTAAGCCCGTCGGCGCTCGCCTGCGTTATCGAGATGACGTTGAACGGCGCCAGCGGATCGTTCGGGTTTGCGGCCGCCAACTCGATGATGAGCCCGTCGGTGTAGTCGTAGTAGTCGCGCGTCCGCGTGTCAGTCGTCCCGACAACGACGTCGTACGCATCGCGACGACCGGTGCGCTTCGCCTTGTGCGCTTTGAACGCCGCCTTCATCGCGTCTTCTTGGATGCCGAGCGAGATGCCGAACGGGCCGACGTAGGTCGCGTCGTCGGCGACCGTGATCGCGACGACCTTGTCGTTCTCGAGCAGCACTTGTCCGAAGCCGTACGTCATGACGTACGCGGACACGTTATTGGTCAGCGAGAAAGGTGCTTGCGTCTTCGCATCGCCGAGGATCGACTCGACCTGATCCTTGGTCATCCCGGGATGGACGCCGGCCTTGTAGCCGTTCGTCTGCGGCGCCTGCGGCCCGCACGCGACGAGCGACGCGCTCAACGCGCAGGCGATCGCGAGTGGGAGCAGCAGGCGGCCCGGGAGCCCGCGACGGCGATCATCCGCTTGCCAAAGTGGCGCCACAACGACCCCGTACCTGATTGCGCCGGGGCCATCCTTCTTGGAAGGCGCATTTGCGAAGCGAGCTGTGACCGCCGGCAACCCGATCGCCGGAGCCAATCCGGCACGCCTTTAGGCCTCGATGATGCCGCTCGCTACCACTTCGTCGGCGGCCGTATCGTAAAGCACGAGAAGCTGACCGGGCGAAACGACGGGTGCGGGTTCGCGCAGCCTGACGACGAGCCGGTCGCCTTCGAGCGTCGCGTCGGCAGCCAATGCCTTGCTTCGATATCTGCAGACGGCGAGAAGACCGGCGCCGCGCTGCGACGCCTCGAACAGCTCCGGCCGAAGGACGTTCGCTCGACTGCACGCGATTTCAACGCGCTCGAGATCCTCGCGTCGTCCGATGACGACGGCGTTCGCCCGACGATCCGTCTTCACGACGTACCACGGTCCATCGCCGAGACCCGAAGCGGCTATCCCTCGCCGCTGACCGACGGTATAGCCGAGCAGCCCATCATGCGCGCCGACCTGACGACCGTCGACCGTGACGAGCGGACCGGCGACTGCACCGTCGGGATGCCTTTCGAGGATGAACTTACGATAGTCGCCGTCGACGAAGCAGAGATCCATCGAGTCGGGTTTGTCAGCGATCGCGATCTCGAGTTCGCGTGCGGCGGCGCGCGTCGACTCCTTCGTCCGTTCGCCGAGCGGCGCGATGACCGACGCGAGCTGATCCGCGCGAAGACCGGCGAGCATGTACGACTGATCTTTCGTACGGTCGACTGCACGACGTAGATGCGGGCCATCCTCCTCGTTCGTGATGCGCGCGTAGTGGCCGGTGATCATCGTCGTCGCGCCGACAGCGCGCGCGAATTCGAGCAGCGCGCCGAACTTGACAAGGTTGTTGCAGGCGACGCACGGATTGGGCGTGCGGCCGGCAAGATATTCGTCGCAGAAATAGTCGACGACCGCGCGGTGAAAGGCGCCCTCGAAGTTGACGACGTGGTGGGGGATGCCCAGCGACGAAGCGACCGACCGCGCGTCTTCATAGGCCGTTGGGCCGCAGCACTGACGCGTCTTCTCGGCGATGTCGTCGTTGCCGGGCGTGAACAACCGCATCGTGACGCCGACCGCTCGAGTGCCGGCTTTGACGGCGAGCGCGGTCGCGACGGCGCTGTCGACACCGCCGCTCATCGCGGCGAGCGCCGTCGTTCCGGGTTGCGCGGCGAAGGTGGCACGCAAGTAATCGATGTCGGAGGTCACAGATTCGGTTTCCACGTGAAATCGTGTGCCGCTTGAGCGCTTGGCTGCTGTAGTCCCGCTGGAGGACTACCGATGGAGGGATATAACTTCTTCGTCCCGGCACGCGCTTCTTCTCGCAGCGCCCGTACGCGGACATGACGCACGATCTTGGGGCGTCGGACACATGGCAGACATCGGATCACAGCTCAAGACGGCGCGCGAACGGCTCGGCATGACGACGGTCCAGGCCGCGCAGCGCCTCCACATGCGCGCGATGTTCGTCGACGCCATCGAACGCGAAGAATGGAAGACCATCGGCGAGCCGGTCTACGTCCGCGGCTTCATCCGCAACTACGCGCGGCTGCTCGGACTCGACCCCGCCGCATGTGTCACGACGTTCAACGCATCGGATTTCGTCGAGGCCGCGACGGCCGAAGTCGCGCTCGACTTCGATCAGCCGGCGCGCAACCGCTTCAGATATCCGTGGCTGCTCGCCGGGATGTCGGCGCTGGCTGCTTTTCTCGTCATCAAGGTCGTGTGGACGATGGTGGTCCCCAGCGCAGCCGGACACACGGAGCTTCGCCCACCCGCAGCCTCGGCGATGGTCGCGACGAACGCGCAGGCACTCGTGCCCGGACCGAACGCAGCGGCGAAGGGGTCGCAGAGCGGCGTCGATCTGCGCCTCGAGCTGACGCAATCGTGCTGGCTTTCCGTCATCGTCGACGGCAAACGCGTCGTCTATCAGACGCTGCCGGCGGGCACGGTCAAAGAATTTCACGGCGTCCGCGAGATCACGCTACGCGCCGGCAATGCCGGCGGAGTTATGGCGACCATCGACGGGCAGCATCTCGGCACGCTTGGCGGTCCGGGGCAGGTCGAAGACCGTGTTTTCGCAGTGAAGACGCCCCCGGTCGGCCAAGAAGGGGTGCATGAGTGACTTTTCGTTCGATGTCGTCTCTAAGGTAGAGAAACAAGCGCTCGAGGACGCCGTCAACCAGGCGGCCCGCGAGGTCGCGACGCGCTTCGACCTCAAGAATTCCAAATCGTCGATCGAGCAGACCGGCGAGGACATCACGATCGTCGCCGACGACGAGATGAAGCTCCGCAATGTCGTCGACATCCTCCAGACCAAATGCGTCAAGCGCGGCGTGTCGCTCAAGGCGCTGCGTTTCGAAAAACCGGAGCCGGCTTCAGGGGGCACGCTCCGCCAAGTCGTCAAGGTCGAGCAAGGCATCCCGACCGACAAGGCCAAGAAGCTCGTCCAATCGATCAAAGAGTCGAAGCTCAAGGTCTCGACGCAGATCCAAGACGAGCAGCTGCGCGTCTCGAGCAAGTCGAAGGACGATCTGCAGAAAGTCATAACGCTCATCAAGTCGATGGAATTGGACTATCCGGTCCAGTTCGTGAACTACCGCTAGTGGCCGTCGCATCGAGGCCCGATCGAGTCTTTCTCGCAAGTCTCGGCTGTGCGAAGAACCTCGTCGACAGCGAGGTCATGCTCGGCCGTCTCGCATCGGACGGGTGGGCGCTGACGACCGACGCCGACGACGCGGATGCGATCGTCGTCAACACGTGCTCGTTCATCGACCCCGCGAAGGCGGAGTCGACCGACGAGATACTCCGCTACGCCGGCGCGAAGCGAAGCGGGCAGCTCCTCATCGTCGCCGGCTGTCTCGCGCAGCGCTACGGCGCCGAACTGCGCGAGCTCGTTCCTGAGATCGACGCCGTCGTCGGTACCGGCGCGTTTCCGAAGATCCGCGAGATAATCGAAGAGGCGCGCAGCGGCGCGCGTCCGCTTCATCTCGAGGATCGCGACGCGTACATCGACCGGCTCGGCTTTCTGCCGCGCGTCGTCACGACGCCGCGCGCTACCGCGTACTTGAAAGTCTCGGAAGGCTGCAACCATATCTGCGCGTTCTGCATCATCCCGACGCTGCGCGGCATCGGCAAGAGCCGGACGATCGAATCGCTCGTCGCCGAAGCGGAGTCGCTCGTCGCCGGCGGCGCGCAAGAGCTCGTCATCGTCGCGCAAGACACGTCGGATTTCGGACGCGACATCGGCATGAAAGACGGCCTCGCGCAACTCATCGAGGCGTTCGAGTCGATCGACGGCCTGCGCTGGGTGCGGCTGCTCTATCTCTACCCGACGTCGGTGACGAAGCGCATCGTCGACTCGATGCGCGCATCGACGAAGGTCGTGCCGTACGTCGACATGCCGCTCCAGCACTCGCATCCCGACGTGCTCAAAGCGATGCGGCGTCCGCCCCAGCCACAGCGGTATCTCGAATTGTTCGACGAGATCAGAACCGCGTTGCCGGGCGCGACGATCCGGAGCACGTTCATCGTCGGCTTCCCAGGCGAGACGGACGAGCACTTCGAGCATCTGCTCTCGTTCATCGCCGGAGCAAAACTCGATCGTGCGGGTTTCTTCGAATACTCGCGCGAGGAAGGCACGGCCGCCTATGCGATGCAGAACCGCGTCGCGACGCGCGTCAAACGCGAGCGGATCGCCCGGGCGCGCGATCTGCAGCGAACGATATCGAACGCGAACGACGCGGCGCGGATCGGCGAGCGGCTCGACGTGCTCATCGAACAGCGACGGTTAATGCCCGCGTCATCGAATATTCGAGCGGCGCTCGGGACACGGCTCGTGTCTGTCGGCCGCTCTATGCGCGAAGCGCCAAGCGTTGACGGAAACGTCTACATCGCGGGCGAGCACGCTGTCGGTTCATTTGTGGATTGCACCATCAACGGGCATACTGAATTCGACCGATACGGGACGCTTGCCGGGTAAGGGGGGCCTGCGAGCGCGTTGTCCAAGCCTGTTTCCTCCATAGGGAAGGCGATTTGAGCGAAGAGACGACCGACGAGCGGCTCGGTGACGAGCAGCCTGCGGATGAGCAGGCGCCCGACGACACCGCCGCACCCGAATCGACACCGCAACCCCTGCCCCGCCCCCGCAAGCGTACGATAGGACTTGCCGTCGCGCTCGCGCTGCTGTGCATCTTCGCGACCGCGGTGACCGCATACGTCACGGTGAAGGGCGGTATCCGGCAAGCGCTCGAGGGGGTTTTCGCCCCAGACCTGCCGTCTGTTTTCGGTAAAGACCAGATCCGCGTCTTGGTCATGGGTATCGACGACAGCTGGACCGACACCGACGAAGTCTATACGTCGCAATCCCGCTCCGACACGAACATCGCCGTATCGATCGACTTGCATTCGCATCAGATCGGCGTCGTCTCCATCCCGCGCGACCTCTGGGTGGACATCCCGAAGGACGGCTACGGCAAGCTCAACGAGGCGATCGCCGACGGCGGGCCGGAGCGAACCGAAGCGACGCTCGAAAAGAACCTCGGCACGCCGCCCTTCGACTACTACATGGTCCTCAACATCAACGCGACGAAGGAAGTCGTCGACGCGATCGGCGGCCTCGACGTCGACGTCGAAAAGGACATGGACTACGACGACAACTGGGGGCACCTGCACATCCATTTGAAGAAGGGGCTCCACCATCTCGACGGCGATCAAGTCGTCGGTTACATTCGATACCGCCACGACGCCGAAGGCGACTTCGGCCGTATGCGCCGGCAGCGCCAAGTGGTCTCGCTGTTGGTGAAGCGGATGAAGGATCCGTCGATCGTGACGAAGATCATTCCGCTCATCGGCGTCGTCCGCCAAAATGTCCGCACGAACTTGTCCTTCGACCAAATGCGCGCGCTTGCGATTGGCCTGCAAGACGTGACGCCGCAGATGGTCCACGAGGCCGAAGTACCGGCGAACGTCGGGTGGACCGACGGCGAGTCCGTCTTGTTCGCAGACCAGTCGCAAGCACAATCGATCGTCCATAAATATCTCGTGGTCGGCTTCAGCAATACGTTCGATCCCTCGACCGTGCATGTGAGGGTCGAGAACGGGTCCGGTACGCCCGGCGCAGCGTCGGCGATGGCGGACTATCTGCGTCGCCGCGGCTTCACGATCGTCGAGACGGGCAACGCGTCGACGTTCAACAATCCGAGGACGAAGATCACGGGCGCCGACCAAAAGGTCGTAGCGGAAGTCGTCAAGGACATGCCGGTGCACAATCCGGCGATCGCGGTCGGAACGGTTCAGGGCGGCGACGTCGACATCGTCGTCGGTCAGGACTACAGGACGCAATAACGGCCCCGGCGTGAAGCGTTTTCTGATCGCCGCGGCGATAGTCGCGGTCGTTCTCGGCCTGGTCGTCGGCCTGCGGCGCTGGATACACCACGCGCAACTCGAGCTCGTACCCGTCCTCATCGTACCGGGCGAAGATGCGCACACCATCGTCGATCCGCCGCCTGGAGCGATCGCGACGCGCATGATGCTCGACCTGCGCGAGATTGTCTCGCGGCCGTCGCGTCCGCGGCTCGCCGTGCTGACGTTCGATGACGGGCCGTATCCGGTCGAGACGCCGGCGCTGGCCGACGAGCTCGCCCGGCTCCATCTCCCCGCCGAATTTTTCCTCATCGGCCGCGACGCTCTGCAACAGCCGGCGATCGCGCGCCGACTCGGCAGCGGCGGCAACGAGACCGGCAACCACAGCATGACGCACCCCGAGATGTCGTCGCTCGCGTACGACGCGCAGCGCGCCGAGATCGAGCAAGGTGCGGTCGCGGTGAGCGCTACGACCGGACAGCGCGTCGTCTATTTCAGGCCGCCGCACGGCAACTACGACGAAAACACCATCAAGGCGGCGCTCGACCTGCGGGAGACGGTCGCGCTCTGGAACGACGATCCAGGCGATTGGCGCACGCTGTCGCCGGATGCGATAGCCAAGCTCGCGGTCGAGCAGGCCCGTGCGCCAGTCGTCATCTTGCTCCACGACGGGAAAGACTCGACCATCGGTGCGCTGCCCGCGATCGTCGGCGCATTCCGCCGCGCCGGTTATCGATTCGTGACGTTGAGCGAACTGCAAAGAGAGGTGCCCGTCGACGAGATCAACGATCCGATAAGGGTGACGCTGTGAAACGACAGATCATCAAGACGAAGCCGGTTCGGCCGTATCGCGTCGCGCGCATCATCATAGCGGCGTTCGTCATCGCGATCGTCGCAGCGCTCGCCTTCGAGCTATGGACGAGGGCGCATGCGGCGCACGCATTAGCGGCCCACGCGGTCTTGCTGCTGCAGGACTCGCCGACAGCGGTCTCAAATCCGCCAAGCCCCGCCGTCCTGTAGTTGAAGGGGATGCCGATGCAGATCTACATCAAGGGTCACGGGCTGCACGTCACCGATGCGCTGCGAACCTACGCCGAAGAGAAGATCGGTCATCTCGACCACTATTTCGATCACATCATCGACGCGCATATCACGATGCGTACCGAACGCAGCGCGCAGATCGTCGACGTGACGCTTCACGTCCGTCACTACATCATCAAAGCGGAAGAACGATCGGGCGATATGTACGCGTCGATCGATCTCGTCCGCGACCGCCTCGAGCAACAGATCCGCAAGTATAAAACGCGCTTGATCGACCGCCACCATCGCGGCAACGGTAAGCTCGAGAGCGAGACCGGATCGGCGCCACCGCCCGACACCGACGAATCGCCGCGCATCGTCCGCTCGAAACGCTTCAACGTCAAGCCGATGAACGCAGAAGATGCGGCGCACCAGATGGAGCTGCTCGATCACAGCTTCTTCGTCTTCGTGAACGAAGAGACCGAACAGCTCAACATCCTCTACCGTCGGAAGGGCGGCGATCTCGGCATCATCGTGCCGGTGACCTGAAACGCCAGGAGGGTATGTAGCGGTCGAGCTTCAGCTCGACCGCCGCGGCCTATGCAAGAAGGGGAGCGGTCGAGATTCATCTCGACCGCCGCGGCTTATGCAAGAAGGGGAGCGGTCGAGATTCATCTCGACCGCCGCGGCCTTTCTAAGCGGCGGGTAAGCGCAGTCCGACTAGCGAAACCGCCCTCGAGATTATGTTCCTTCATCTTATCATCGTCGCCGCGCTCCTATCGAACGGTTCGCACTGCGGCCGAGTCGCGGGAAGCCACGCGGCGCTCGTCTACCGGATCCCAGCCGACGCTCAGGCGTCGCGCTTGCCCACGCACGCGCGGGCGACGCGGCCCTCTGCCCACCGAACCTCGATTGACGAGACCCTCGCGACGCCCCGGCATCGCTTTAGCCTCACGACGCAACTCCGGCGCTGAGACGCGGTTTCGGCCCGCAAAGGCCGCCGCTTCTGTCACTCATCTCAGCCGGAGGTCGATACCCCAGTGTCATCCATCCTCAGCACCCTTAAGACGTGGGTCGACGGCAACGACCGCGAGGTCGCCCGCCTGCGTCGCAATGTCTCGAAGATCAACGAGTTCGAGCCCTCGATGCAAGCGCTCAGCGACGAAGAGCTCGCCGGTAAGACGGTCGAGTTCAAGCAGCGCCTCGAGAACGGCGAACCGCTCGACGATCTGCTCGCAGAAGCCTTCGCGGTAGCGCGCGAGGCCGGCAAACGCGCGCTCGGCATGCGTCACTTCGACGTACAGCTCATCGGCGGGATGGCGCTACACGAAGGCAAGGTCGCCGAGATGCGTACCGGCGAGGGCAAGACGCTCGTCGCGACGCTGCCCGTCTACCTCAACGCGCTCGAGGGTCGCGGCGTCCACCTCGTCACGGTCAACGACTACCTCGCCAAACGCGACGCCGAATGGATGGGTCCGCTCTACAAGTCGCTCGGGTTGTCGGTCGGCATCATCCAGCATTTCCTTCCGCCGCCCGAACGTCGCGCGGCGTATCAGAGCGACGTCACATACGTCACGAACAACGAAGCGGGCTTCGATTACCTGCGCGACAACATGGCCCCGCGGATCGATTATTGCGTGCAGCGAGAGTTGCACTACGCGATCGTCGACGAAGTCGACTCGATCCTCATCGATGAAGCGCGCACGCCGCTCATCATCAGCGGTCCGCCTGAGGCCGTCCTCGGACCCGGCTATAAAGACCAGTCGCACCTTTACGAGCACTTCGCGCGCAACATCATGCCGCAGCTCATCAAGGACGAGGACTATACGGTCGACGAGAAGATGCACGCGGTGCCGATCACGGAGAAAGGCGTCGCGAAGACCGAGCGGCTGCTGGGCGTGCAGAACCTCTACGATCCCGCCAACCTCGAGCTGACGCACCAACTGATGGCGGCGCTCAAGGCGAAAGAGCTCTTCCGCAAGGACGAGCAGTACGTCGTCAAGGACGGCGAGATCATCATCGTCGACGAGTTCACCGGCCGACTCATGTACGGGCGCCGGTATTCCGACGGCATCCATCAAGCGATCGAAGCGAAGGAAGGCATCAAGGTCAAGAGCGAGGACCAGACGCTTGCGACTATCACGTTCCAGAACTACTTCCGGCTCTACGGCAAGCTCGCGGGCATGACCGGCACCGCGAAGACGGAAGAGCGCGAGTTCCGCGACATCTACGGGCTCGACGTGCTCGTCATCCCGACGAACATGCCGGTGAAGCGCAAAGACCACGACGACGTCGTCTACAACCACGAAGACGGGAAGTTCCGCGCGGTCATCAACGAGATCATCGAACTCCACAAGGCCGGGCGGCCGGTGCTCGTGGGCACCCGCTCGATCGAGAAGTCCGAGCGCCTGTCGGCGATGCTGAGCAAGCGCGGCATCGAGCACAACGTGCTCAACGCGAAGTATCACGAGAAGGAAGCCGAGATAATCAAGGATGCCGGCCTCGCCGGCAAGGTGACGATCGCGACGAACATGGCGGGCCGCGGCGTCGATATCAAGCTCGGCGAACACGTGACCGAAGCCGGCGGTCTCCACATCATCGGCACCGAGCGGCATGAATCGCGTCGCATCGACAACCAGCTGCGCGGCCGATCGGGCCGTCAGGGCGACCCGGGATCGTCGCGCTTCTACGTCGGGCTCGATGATGAACTCATGCGCATCTTCGGCGGCGACCGTATCCGCGGCATCATGGAGCGCTTCAATATCGACGACGACACGCCGATCGAGGCGGGCATCCTCACCGCGAGCATCGCGAACGCACAGAAAAAAGTCGAGGCGCACAACTACGAGACGCGCAAGCACGTCCTCGAATACGACGACGTCATGAACAAGCAGCGGACCGTCATCTACAGCGAGCGTCGGCGCGTTCTCGAAGGGCACAACCTGCGCCCGTCGCTCACAGAGATCGTCCGCGCGAAAGCCGCGACGGCCGTCGACGCGAACTGCCCGGACAACGTCCACCCTCATGAGTGGGATCGCGAGCAGATCCTCACCGATCTCGAGCCATCGGTCCACGGCATCGGCAAGCACGTCACCGCGTCCGAGCTCGAGCGGCTCTCGAAGGACGAGATGATCGACTTGCTCGCCAAGGCCGGCGACGAGATCTACACGGGCAAGGAAGACCGTCTCGTCAAGCGCTACTCGGAGCTCGACGAGACCGGATTGCACGAGGGGCTGCGCATGCTGGAGCGCGGCACGATGCTCCAGATCATCGACCGCTTATGGATCGACCATCTCTACACGATGGATAGCCTCAAGCAGGGCATCGGCCTGCGTGGATTCGGCCAGAAAGATCCCCGCGTCGAGTACGAAAAGGAAGCGTTCGATCTCTTCGAAGACCTAAAGGTCTCGATCCAAGACGAGTTCCTCGCCGCGATGTATCAGGGCGACGATTTTCACCTCGTGCAGCAGCAACCACCACCGTTGCAAGCACCACCGACGCAAGCGTTGCCGGATGCGCCCTTCGAGGCGCCCAACGCGCAGTCATCCGCGGCCGACCGGACGCTGCCGCTCGATCAAAACGCTGCACGACGTTTCGATCGGCTGCATACGAACCGCGACGAATCGTCGGTGCAAAAGCCGTTGCGCAAGACCGAGGGTAAGGTCGGGCGCAACGATCCGTGCCCATGCGGCAGCGGCAAGAAATTCAAGAAGTGCCACGGGCTGACCGCAGTGTAAAAAGACTTACGCCCGGGCATTATGGGACACCCTGATCCGCTGGTCACCGCCCCGAAGCTCGCCACCCAATCGTACGGCGGCTACGTTCGTCGAGTTCAGATGTTTGTGTCGGCTCCCGAACTTGTAAGCAGCCTCAGATTTTTTGACGACTCGCCGTCATAGTAAATGGTTCGGTAAAAATCTCCTTGGAATGAACGTCGAACTGCCTGAACGTGCCGGTACCGTGGAGCGTGTCCCCGGCCGCGTTTAACCGCATTACCCCTTTGCTGACAAAGGTGCCGACGTCGACGCCCTTGAGATCGAAGACGTAGCCCTTTTCAAGATATCCGAACGAACCGTCGTCGTTGCGTGCGTAGGCACCGATCGTCGGACTGAACTTGAAGCCTTGGAATTGCTCGTCGACGCTTCCGGTCGCGACATACGACCCGCGGGAGATCGCATAAAAGTACCGATAAGTACTTCCACCCGTGATGACCGCTTCCCAAAGGCCTACGAGGGCATCAGGGTCCGCATCAGTTTCTGCCGCGTACGCGGGTTCTATCGATGCCAGCGGCGCGATCGAGCCGGCGAAACCGAGCACCTTCAAGAAATCTCTCTTCAACATAACAACGCCCTCCCTGAGCTTTACCCGGGCATTATGGGACAGGCTCGATAACTCTTGCAGCGTCGAAAGCGACGATCACTGCGCCTCGATCGATGAAGCGATGTTTTCGATGATTCAGCGCAACGTCCGCTCCGCATTCGGAAACGTCCGGTAGCTGCGCGCGTCCGCTCACTCGTATCGCCTGCGGCGGGTATTTTCAAGCGTAAGATTCCGTGTTTTCGGTGCCCTCGCTGGCGGATCGCAAGAGCAACTGGCACGCCTAAGACGTTATGATTCGTCCGTCCCAGTCTCCGCCGGCTGGCGCCGAGGCATGCTGATGGATCAGCTGCCACTTACCTTCCCGTCGCTCGAAGCAGTCTGTTTCGCGCACCGTCATTTGCTTAGCAGCGCCGTCTTTAAGGACGATGTTTACCCTTTGTACCGTACAGACGATCCCCATGTCACCGTTCAGCATTACTTCGGTGTCGAGGATGTCCACGTGACACGACTCGAAGCCCGCAAATACACGATCGAACATTTCTCTTGCGGGTTGAACGCCTTTCGACGCGAAGGGCGGAATATCGTACCAAAGTGCGTCCGCTGCCCAATGCCGCGTACTTTGGGCTCCGGTCATGGATTCTGCCATTTCTTTGACGATGGCAACGATGGCTTGTTTGTCTGAATGTCGGTCCATGCATTGATTGTCGGGCATCCCGTTACGGGAGAGTCAAGCCCCCGGGAGCGCTAGCCGGCGGCGCGGGGTATGCTAGTGTAGAGCGGACGTATCTTTGGAGATTGGCCAGCAGATTTCCGTAAGAACTGTGTCGTTGGTGGAGGTTCCGCCAACTTCGACGTAGCGTTCGCGAATAGGACCGCACGCGCCTAGAGCGTTCTCGGCGACGTACTTGCCGAGGGCCGCATACGAAGGTCCGGCGCCTGCGAGCGCGCCGCGATGAACCGCAACGGCGAGTTCTGCTGCCGGAATCTCGACCACCTGAACTCGACCGGACTGCGTGACCGGTTTCGAAATCGGCACGTAGATTTCGCTTGCACCGATCTCGTCGGTAAACAGTTCAGTCGCATAAAGGCCTCCCCCGGGTCCGGCGGGTTCCTGACCGGCGGCGCGCAGCAGACCGTATATCTCTTCGAAGGCCTCAGACCACCAAGCGTCGATCGCACTCAGGTGTATGACTTCGGTAACGGCTGCAACCTGCAAGGCTGGGACGAAACGATGCTCTACTTTGATCGGAGTAGATGGGTTAAGCATTGCGCGGAGTAGCGACACCGTCTGCCGCGTGCTTTCAAGCTGGGCTTCCATACGCTTGAGGTGAGCTATGATAATCTCGTCGCGCTCGGTCTGACCAGAGGCCCGCAGAACCGCTTTGACTTGATCGACCGGCATATCGAGATTTCGTAGATGCCGAATGGCTTGTGCTTCTTTGATCTGGTCGATGCCGTAAAAACGATATCCCGTGCGTGAGTCCACTTCTACAGGACAAAGCAAATCGACGTCGTGATAGTGGCGCAGCGCTTTCACGCTTAGATGCGTCGCCCGAGAAAAGTCGCCAATCGCCATGCGAGCTTCCATAATCCGATTCCGTTAGTGGAGAGTCAAACCCAGCCCTCCGAACCTAAACTCGGACGTTCGTGAAATCCGCAGCGGACGTTGGAGATTGGTACCGGACGTTTTGCGTTGACCTCAGCCCTGCGAAGTCGACCAACGAGCAGGGGGTTTCCGGGCACGGGGTTTTTGCCTGACCGCGGCGTAAAAAGCGCTCTGCCCGGAAACCCTCTCGCGCGAACCGAAACGGTGTGTTGCGTCTAGGTAGCATCTGGTTCGGCTTCGGGAGGGCAAGTGTCATGTCATGGGAAGCTTTGACAGCAGTGGTTTCAGTCTTATCCGTAGTTGTGCTGGCGGCCGCTGCCATTGCAGCGGTCATCCAAATTCGCCACCTCCGAGCGGGCAATCAGCTCGAAGGGTTCCTCGAAGTATCGCGCGAGCTTGAATCGCCGGAGCTTCTTACCGCCCGCGCCTTCGTTGAATTAGAGTTGGCGGACAAATTAGAGGACGACGTCTACCGCCAGGAACTGATAAGCGGACGCTTTGATCTCATGAGGCATCCGGAGATTCGTATTGCGAATTTTTGGGAGAAAATGGGTGCGTTGATACGTCATGGCGTACTCGATGCGCCGCTGTTCTATGATTTTTTTGCTCACAGATGTGCCGTTCGCTGGGAGCAACTTCGTCCTGTCGTAGAGCTCATGCGTCAAAGGGACGCCCTCATGTGGGGCGATTTCGAGCATATAGCTGATCGGTGCCAACGTTATTTGGAGCATGGGCGTCGCGGCGGATCGTGGTAGCCCAGCACGGGGCTTTTTGACTTCACGGAGGTTTCGCGATGAACCGGAAGGATGTCGTTAATCGCCTCGGTTTGTTACTGGCTAGAGGTTTTGCCCTAAGCTTGTTTTTTCAACTATCGGCATGTGGTGGTGGAGGCGGATCAGAAAGCGTAGCGCCGCCTCCGATAAAGCATTGCATAGAGAATTGCACCGTAGCACCATTCAATGTCACAAGCAACTTTGCTCTCCTTGAAACCCAGTCCCCATTTCCCGGTCGCATATTCGACGGGCGCTGGAGCTGATTGGAATGTCCTGTCGTGGGGCCAGCAGCCCGGGGTAAACTGGAAGCCCTTTACTATCACAAATCCTTCGACGACTGAGGAAGTATTCACATCATCCACGCTGGCGACGGCCTATGATCCAATGTCGGTATCTTTTCAAAGCGATCCCGATACTGGAACGTGGACCTCAACTACCTTTTCTCAAACCGCAACAACGTATTGCGGCTCAGCGCCCCAAGAGTTCGATCTCTTTCTTCAGCCAAACGACGCCATGTTCGTCCCGACAAACCCGAGTGGAATTCTACCGGCGAACGACTACCCCACGGGAAGCATTCCTACTTTAGACGAGATAGGGGACTTTGAGTTCCAAGGCACCGTGACAGTTGTCACCGCGGTCTGTGAAGGCGCGAACGCGGAGCTGATACGATCCTTGGGTGCGGATCGAGTCATCGACTACGAAAAAGAAGATTTCACAAAAGATCGCGAGCGCTATGATTTCGTCTTTGACGCGATAGGCAAGAGCAGCTTTCTCAAATGCAAAGCGCTCTTGAAACGGGATGGGCAGTATACGTCGTCGGGCGGGGCTGAGAACGCGTTCTTCGCGCTCGTTACCCCATTGCTGGGCGGGAAGAAAGTCCCGTTCGTCCCTCCGAGAGACGTCGCGGCCACTTTGAGGTTCATCCTTGATATCATCGAAAGAGGTTGCTTCAGGCCGTTGATAGACAGGACGTATCCGTTGGATGAGATCGCGGACGCTTTTACGCACGTAGCATCCGGTCAGAAACTAGGCAACGTAATCGTTGTCGTGGATGATTGACCTTTCCGCGTGGAGATGAGAGAGCATGGGCTGGGAAGCGGTTACGGCTATCAGCACCGCGATCATGGGACTTGTGATCGCGGTGACCGCGTTCGTCGGCCTCGATCAGCTTCGGCAGTTACGTGAACAGCGCCGCGATTCTGCGACCGTCGAACTAGTCCGAACCTTCCAAGATGTCGATTTCACCCGCGCTGTCGGCCTCGTCTTTACACTACCGTCCGGCATCTCGGCGACGGACTTGCGGGCTCAAGGACGCGAGTACGAGGAAGCTGCGCGCTTAGTGGCGCTGCGCTTTGAGAGCCTCGGTGTTGCTCGTCTTCCGGCGAGCCGTCGCATTTGACGTGACCCAGGAGCTCATCGGCGGCGCCGTCGTCACCGTGTGGGAGCGACTCAAAGATTCGATCCGAGAGACGCGCGAAGCTCAACAGTATCCGATGTGGATGGAGTGGTTTCAATGGTTGGCAGAGCAGTTTGCGAGGCAGGACCGCTTGCAACAGAGTCCGGCCCACGTCCAGCATCGTGACGACTGGTCTCCGGGTCACTACTCGCCTCACACCTCAAGTCGAACGGTCGTTCGCGAGGCTGGTCTTACGCGTCGGCTGAACTGCGCCTGAACATCTCGCTTGCACCTTTCGCAGCACGTTGAATGGAGGCCGTCATGATCGACGCGATCTCTAGCAGGTGGTGGATTTTCCTATTGCGCGGACTCGCGGGTATCGCAGTCGGCGTCATCGCGTTCGTGCAGCCCAGCGCCGCACTTATCGGGCTCACGCTCGTATTGGGATTTTACTCGTTCCTCGTCGGCGCGCTCCTGATCGCCGTCGCCGCTACCGGCGTCGCCGGAGATCGCTGGTGGGCGCTCTTGCTCGAAGGCATCATCGGCGTGGTCATAGCGGTTCTCGTCTGGTCGTGGCCGGTCGAGAGCACCCTTACGTTCGTGTATTTCGTAGCATCGTGGTTCATCCTGACAGGGATCCTCCAGGTCGCAGCCGGGATACGTTTCCGCGACGTCATCGATAACGAATGGCTGTACATCGTGGCGGGGATCATCTCCGTCGCTTTCGGCGTTTTCGTGTTCCGCATGCCCGAGGGAGGTGTCGTCGCGACGGCGTTCCTGTTCGGTTGGTATTTCCTGCTCTTCGGTCTGGTGCAGACGATGTTCGCGTTCAGGCTGAGATCGCTGAACGCCGGCATGACCAAGCGCGCCGCGTAGCCGGATCATGCGATGAGCGTAATCCCTCTCACCGACGCGTCACGCCGTCCGGCCGGTTTTCCCGTCGTCACCATGACGATCATCGTCATCAATGTGATCGTGTTCATCCTCGAGCTCGCGAACGGCGATGCATTCGTCTCCAGGTGGTCACTCGTGCCCGCCGACATCTCGGCAGGTCATCACCTGGAGACGATCTTCACCGCCATGTTCATGCACGCGAGCTGGTCGCACATCATCGGCAACATGGTGTTCCTATGGGCCTTCGGGCCGGAGATTGAAGACTCGATGGGCCGTGGGCGCTACGCCGTGTATTATCTACTCGGCGGAGTAGCAGCGATGCTCGCCCAAGTCGCGTTCGATCCGCACTCAACGGTCCCCAACCTCGGGGCCAGCGGCGCGATCGCGGCAGTCATGGGCGGTTTCCTCGTCACGTATCCGCGCGATACTATCCGCTCGCTGCTCGTGATCTTCGTGTTCGTGCGCGTGGCGTACATCCCGGCGGCGCTGTTGGTCGGTGGTTGGTTCCTGCTGCAGCTCTTGAGCGTCGGTACGATCGCCGCGACCCAGAGCGGCGGCGTCGCGTACGTAGCGCACATCGGCGGGTTCATTTTTGGAGCAGTCACGGCGCGGCTCTTCGAAGATCCAGCGCGCATCGCTCGCCAGCGGATGACCGTTATGTAGGCGGCGAGAAAGTAGATAGGACATGACTGACGCTCGACCAGCGCCGGAGCTTTCGCTGTTCCGGCTCTACGTGCTTCGAGCGATGTACTTGCTCATCGCGTTCGCCCAGGGGAGTCAGACCTGGCCGGCCATCATACACCATACCAAGCCGTGGGATATGTGGCACGGCGTCGGGATGAGTTTCCTCGGCGCGCTGACCGCACTCTCACTTTTGGGAGTTCGATACCCGGTCAGGATGCTGCCGCTTCTGATCTTCGAACTGGCGTGGAAAATGTTGTGGGTCCTTGCGGCTTGGCTCCCGCTGTGGCTCGCGCACCACGTCGATGCCGACACGGCCGATAGCTTCTTCCCGATAATCGTAGGCGTCGTTCTCGTACCACTCGTCCTTCCGTGGGGATACATCTGGAAGAACTACGTGACAGCGCCAGGCAACCGTTGGAAATAGCGTCCATGGCCTTCGTACCTGAAGCCCTCACGAAGGCGTTGGGGTAGAACTGACAAATCTTACCGGCCGCTACGGAGCGATATATGGGGGCCGGCGAAATGATCAAGAAGAGCAGCGCGAAGAAAAGTGAGTCTCCATCCAAACTGATAGATGGAAGGATAAGGGAGCTCGACGATTGGCGCGGCAAAATGCTCGCGCGGCTGCGCTCTCTCATCAAGCAGGCCGATCCTAAGGTGGTCGAGGAGTGGAAATGGCGCGGGGTCCCGGTGTGGGAACACGATGGAATTATCTGCACGGGTGAGTCCTACAAGAGCGTTGTAAAGCTGACGTTCGCTAAGGGAGCCTTCTTGAAGGACCCTTCAGGCCTATTCAACTCGAGCCTGGAAGGCAACCTCAGACGTGCCATCGATATTCGCGAGGGCGAGAAGATCGATGAGAAGGCGTTCAAGACGCTGATCAAGGCCGCTGTGAAACTGAACTCCAGGAGAGCATCATGACCACCGGAAGTCCGAACACGGGCATCGCGATGAGCACGCCGCCGATCGTATCGGCGGAAGCGTGGGAGGCCGCACGCCAAAAGCTGCTTGTGAAGGAAAAGGAGTTGACTCGCGCGCGCGACGCGCTCGCCGCCTCGCGGCGGCGGATGCCATGGGTGGCGGTGCCGAAGCGATATGCGTTCGACGGGCCGGAAGGGAAGGTTGGCTTGCTCGACCTTTTCAAGGGCCGGCGTCAGCTGGTGGTCTACCGCGCGTTCCTAGAGCCTGGCGTGGAGGGGTGGCCCGACCATGCATGCGTCGGCTGCTCGCTGATAGCCGATCACATCGGCAACCTCGCGCATTTGAATGCTCGCGACACGACGCTCGTGTTCGTCTCTCGCGGGTCGCAGGCGGACATCGAACGCGTAAAGGCCCGCATGGGCTGGCAGCACATACCGTGGTACACGATCACCGATGAGTTCGACAAAGACTTCGGCGTCGACGAGTGGCACGGCACGAACGCGTTCATCAGAGACGGAGACAGCGTGTTCCGTACCTACTTCGTCAACAACCGAGGCGACGAGGCGTTCGAGAACACGTGGAGCTACCTCGACCTGACGGCGCTCGGACGGCAAGAGGAGTGGGAAGACTCACCCGCGGGCTACCCGCAGTCCCCGCCGTACAAATGGTGGGAGTGGCACGAAGAGTACCCCTGAGGGTGAACCGCGCACGAGTGAGAACGCCCTAGCGCGATGCAGCCGTTCGACTTCGTCATCACTTTCTTTTCGTTCATCTTCTCGCTCGCGCTCGCGCACCTGCTGCTCGCGGTCGGACAGATGATCCGTCACCGTCGCGAGCTCGTCTTCGATTGGGCGCATGCGTTGTGGATGTCGGTCGCGCTCGGTACGCTCACCATAAATTGGCTCAGCTTTTGGGACGGCCACACGCTTGGGTCGCTTTCAATGGCGACGATAGCGATCGGCTTGGCCTTCTGTATCAACCAGTACTTGGTCTGCGCGCTTGTCTCGCCCCGAATACCGCGCGAAGACGGCGTCGACATGCGCGCCTTTCACCAGCAGCAAGGTCCTACATACATATTTGCGATTCTCGTGCTCTGCGTGTTCTCGATCGCGGTGAATCTGCTCGGCGGGTCAGCTCTCGACATGACGAATTGGGCGACGCAGAACGCCGGCGTCCTCGCGATGCTCGCCGTCCTCATACCTGCGCTCGTCTGGCGTGCACGCTGGGTCCAGGTCGTGTCGCCTGCGATTCTCATCGTGCTGATCGGCGTGTTCCTCGTAACCTACTATCCGGTGCTTCGCTGACCGTCAGCGACGCTCGGCGATAAATGACGGACGAGCCGTCGCGGCGAATCGAGACGACGATGAACGAACAACTTCGAATCGAACTCCAAAGGATCAAAGATCGCCTGCAAACCCTCAAGGTGCGTCTTTGACTATGCCGGCAAGCTCAGCCAGATAAACGCGCTCGAAACCGAGACGCACGACCCCTCGTTCTGGAACGACCCGCAATCGGCGCAGAAACATATGAAGCGCCTCGCTGATCTGCGCGCCGAGATCGCCGTGCTCGAGCCGCTCGTGCTGAAGGCGAACGAGATCGGTGAGTTCCTGGAACTCGGCGAGGCAGACGGTGCGCTTGAAACGGAGCTAGCCGCAGAGATCGACGTGTTGCGTAAGCGCGTCGATGAAGCCGAGATGTCGGCCGTGCTTGACGGCGAGTACGATTCCCACGACGCCATCGTCAGCATCCACGCCGGTGCGGGCGGCACGGAGGCGTGCGACTGGACCCAGATGCTCGCCCGCATGTATCTGCGCTGGGCGGAACGTCACGGTTACCGCACCGAAATCGTCGACTCGCTCGAAGGCGAAGAGGCAGGACTCAAGAGCGTCACGTTTCTCATCGAGGGCCGCAACGCGTACGGATATATGGAGAGCGAACGCGGCGTCCATCGACTGGTCCGCATTTCGCCGTTCGACGCGGCCAAACGCCGTCACACCTCGTTCGCATCGGTGGACGTGACGCCCGACGTCGAAGAAGGCGAAGCGATCGAGATCAAGCCCGACGACATCGAGGTCGAGACGTTCAAGAGCGGCGGAGCAGGCGGCCAGCACGTCAACAAGACGGAAAGCGCCATCCGGATCACTCACAAGCCGAGCGGCATCATCGTCGCCGTTCAGAACGAACGATCGCAGCTCGCCAATCGCAATCGAGCGATGAAGATGCTCGCTGCCCGCCTAGCCCAACGCGACCGCGAAGAGCGACAGGCGAAGCTTGCGGCGCTCGGCGGCGACAAGAGCGCTATCGAGTGGGGAAGTCAGATCCGGTCGTACACTTTGCAGCCCTACACGATGGTGAACGACCATCGGACCGAGGTGAAGGTCACGGACGCGCAAGGCGTGCTCGACGGCGACCTCGATCAGTTCATGTGGGCGTATTTGCAGCAGCGACGCAGGACATAGTTTACGGTTGCTCTGCTCGTCGGGCGCAGGTCCGGGACAAAACGCGCCGAAATATAGGGGTGTATCGGTCCCGCGGTCGTCGTCAGACTAGAGACGAAAAGACGACGCGCGACGGGAGAAAGGGGGTGGTCGCCGTCAGTACAGACAGTAGTAGATTTCACCCAGGTCTTACGGTCGGCGAAGCGTTCGCTCTCCACCCCGGTGCGAGAGCGGTCTTCGCCAACTTCCACCTCGGCGGATGCGCCCACTGCGCGATCTCGGAGTTCGAGACCATCGAGCAGGTGAGCGAGGGATATGGGATCCCGCTGGAGATGATCATGGATGCCCTCAACGGGCTTCCGGTTCTGAATCCCCAGGTTCCGGTCGAGAAAGCCTCTTAGAACTTCCGGTAAATCCACCCCCGAGCGTCCGACACGGACGCTCGTTTTTTTATACCGCGCGCTAGAAATGGCCGCATCCGCCGTCCGAGGAAGTCGCCGAGGATGCCAAGGGTTTCGGTGATCGTCGTCAGCTACAATGCCGCCGATCAGCTCGAGTCGTGCCTGCGTTCGCTGGCGGCACTGCCGGAAGTGCGGCGAGACGCGTCGTTCGCCCAGGTGATCGTGTCGGACAACGGCTCGGCCGACGACAGCGTCGCGCTCGCCAAGCTGGCGTTCCCCGGAGTCGAGGTCATCGAGAACAAGGCGAATCTCGGCTTTGCGAAGGGCTGCAACGTCGGCGCGCGTTTTGCGAAGGCGCCGCTGCTGTTCTTCTTCAATCCCGATGCGGTCGCTCATCGGGCGCTGCTCGAAAACGCCGTCGCATACTTCGACGCACATCCCGACGTGGCGATGGCCGGCGCCAAGCTGCTCGATGAGGACGGTTCCGTAGCCGAGTCGTGCGGCGAGTTCGACACGTGGTGGCAGGCGTTCTTGCGAAGCTCCGCGTGGGGCGACCTGCCGATCTTTCGCAAGCAGGCCAACGGCTACAAGCTCCGACGGTGGGACTATTCGACCGAACGCGACGTTGATCTCGTCGTCGGCGCGGCGATGTTCATCCGGCGCGACGTGTTCGAACAGTTGGGCGGGTTCGACGAGCGTTTCTTCCTCTATCATGAGGAGATCGACTTCGCGCATCGTCTCCGCGACGCAGGCAAGCGCGTCGTCTTCCTGCCGCAGTGCGTCGTCACGCACCTGAGCGAGCAAGGCGGTTCGCGCAAGACGTGGGGCAAGACCGGCGTGCTCAATTGGCGTCAGCGCAGCCGCCGGTTGTATTGGATCAAGCGCCACGGCAGGCTGTGGTACTGGTCGCTCAGCGCAGCGCTGGCGGGGAGATACTTGTTGTTCGTCGCAATCGTCGCCGGAGTGGTCGTGTGGATACGAAGCGTTCTGCATTAGCGACCTTGCACGCACAAGCGGATGCGTGCCGCCGCTGCGCGATCGCGACGACGCGCGATAAGATCGTCTGCGGCGTCGGCGATCCCGATAGCCCGCTCATGATCGTCGGCGAAGGTCCGGGCGAGAACGAAGACCGCAAAGGAGAGCCTTTCGTCGGACGCGCCGGCGAGCTGTTGACGAAGATGCTCGCCGCGATCGGTCTGCGCCGCGAGGACGTCTTCATCACGAACACGATAAAGTGCCGCGCCTCCACGGAAGAGAACGGCCGGGTTTACAATCGCGCGCCGATGCAGGAAGAGATCGCCAACTGCCGCGAGTTCCTCGATCGCGAGATCGCGATCGTCAAGCCACGGGTCATCCTTGCCGTCGGCGCTCCCGCAGCGAAATCGTTCCTCGGGGCCGGCTTCAGCATCACCCGTCAGCGCGGCATCTGGTACGCCGGGCCCGCCGGCACCGATCTCATCGTCACGTTCCATCCGGCGTATATCTTGCGGCTGACGGGCGGCCAGATCGACGCCGTGAAGCGACTTGTATGGAACGATTTGCAGGCAGTGCGGCGCAAGCTCGACGAATTGAAACAGGCCGACGATGAACGAGGCGAGGCCGGCGCCGGTCGAGCTGAAGCTCGACCGCTACAAGAGGAACCCGAGCTCAAGCTTTTTTGACGATGACGAAGACGCACGAACGCGATCCGCGCGACATTTGGTGGAGCGGACGCGCCCGCGAAGCCGGATTCGAGAGCGCCGAGGCCGCAGCCGCGGCGCTCGGCTTGCAGCGCTATCGCCTCGACCAGATATATCGCGCCGCGACGAAAGAGCTTGTCAACGACTTTACTGCGATCTCCGTCTTGTCGACCGACCTGCGTAAGCATCTCGCCGCACGATTCAAGCTCTCGAGCCTAGCGCTCGAGCGCGAGGTGACGTCGAAAGACGGCCAGACGACGAAGTTCCTCTTCGCGCTGCACGACGGCAAGGAAGTGGAAGCCGTCCTCATGCGTCATCGCGAAGGGCGGACGACCGCGTGCATCTCATCGCAAGCTGGCTGCGCGCTCAAATGCGACTTCTGCGCCACCGGGCAAGGCGGATTCTTCCGCAACATGACGGCGCTCGAGATCTTCGACCAAGCCGTCCACGTCGCACGGCGTGCGAGGCAAGACAAGCTCGGCCTCACCAATCTCGTCTTCATGGGCATGGGCGAACCGTTCCTCAACTACGACGCGGTGATGGACTCGGTCGCGCTGCTCAACGATGGACAAGGCTTCAATCTCGGCGCGCGCCACATCACGATATCGACCGCCGGCGTCGTGCCGGGCATCGAGAAGTTCGCGAAGGAAGGTGTCCAGATCAATCTCGCGATCTCGCTCCATGCGCCCGATGACGTGCTTCGAACCGGACTCATGCCTATCAACAAGAAATGGCCGATCGCGAAGCTCATGGACGCGGTCAAAGAGTACATCGCGGCGACGAACCGCAAAGTCTTCTACGAGTACCTGATGCTGGCCGGGGTGAACGACAGGCCCGAAGACGCGCGCCAGCTCGCCGATCTACTCGGTGGTCCGCTCCACCACGTGAATCTCATACCGTACAATGCGACCGACGCGCCGTATCGACGGACGGCGCCGGCCGCGATGCGACGTTTCCAAGAGATCCTACGCGAGCGCGGCGTACCTTCGACTATCCGGCACACGATGGGCGACGATATCGCCGCTGCCTGCGGTCAACTGCGCGTGGACACGCTGACCCAAACGCACAAGGCCGTATGAAGACGTTAGACGAGCAGCGACTAGGAGCGAAATCATGATCGACGATCGAGAATTGGCCGTGATCATCAAGCGGTTCGAGTCGCCGGACGAGGTCCGCGAATTCGAGAAGGGGCGCTTCGAAGTGGTCCGCGTCGGCGGCATGACGATCGGACGCGCCACGTACCAGCCTGGTTGGAAATGGTCGGCTCACGTCGGCGCCGGCCTGGGCAAGACGTCATGTGAGGTCGAGCATGTCGGCCTCGTCGTTTCGGGTTGTGCGACAGCCGCGATGGATAACGGTGACGTGCTCGAGATGCGCGCTGGCGATCTGTTCTACATCCCGCCGGGTCACGATAGCTGGGTTGTCGGCGACGAACCGTACGTGTCGCTGCACTTCCATGGCACCGACGCCTACGCGCGCAACAAATAAGATCACGATTTGATATGGCGACGTGGCGCGATGTCCGCCGGCTTGCGCTGGCGCTGCCCGGTACGAGCGAAACCGCCTCGCGCGATCATGCCGCGTGGACCGTCAACGACAAGTTCTTCGTGTGGGAGCGCCCGCTGCGCAAGTCGGATCTCGAAGCGCTGGGTGCGCACGCCCCGAAAGGTCCGATACTCGGCGTCCGCACCTCGGGCCTTGAGATGAAAGAAGTGATGCTAGCGAGTGATCCGGGCGTGTACTTCACGACGCCGCACTTCGACGGTTATCCTGCGGTGCTCGTCCGCCTCGACAAGATCGCCGTCAAAGATCTCAAAGATGTGATACGCGAGGCGTGGCTCGCACGCGCGCCCAAGAAAGTCGTCGATGCGTTCCTTAATAAGAGCCGAAGGTGAAATCGAAAGCCCGCGGTAAGCATCGAGCATGCCCTCGCTCCTTCAGCGGACGATTCCCGTCCTGCGCATGTTCGACGTCGCAAAGGCTCGGGAATTCTATATCGATTATCTCGGCTTCAAAGTGGAATTCGAACACCGCTTCAACGACAACGCTCCGCTTTTCATGGGCATCTCCCGCGACGGCCTCATGCTCTACCTGAGCGAGCACCACGGCGACGGCAGCCCGGGCGTGCACCTCATCGTCGAGACGACGGGCGTCGACGACTTGCTCGAGGAGCTCAAAGCCAAACACTACCGCTACATGAACCCGGGCATCCAGGAGCAGGAGTGGGGCTCGCGCGAGTTGGGCGTCGTCGACCCGTCGGGCAACAAGATCTACTTCAGCGAGCGCAAGCGATCGTGACGCCGAAAGTGACGCTCGACGTCGACAACATCACGAAGACGTTCACGAATGTCCGCGCGGTCGATGGACTGTCGTTCACCGCCAAGTCTGGGACCGTGTTCGGCCTGCTCGGACCCAACGGTGCGGGTAAGACGACGACGATCCGTATGGTGCTTGACATCATCGTGCCGGACTCGGGAGCGGTTCGCTGGCAAGGCAAGACGGTCGATGGGGATAGCCGCCGCACGTTCGGCTACCTGCCCGAGGAGCGCGGACTTTACCCGAAAATGAAGGTGTGCGACCAGCTCATGTTCCTCGCGCAGCTGCACGGGCTCTCGGCACCAGTCGCAAAGAAGACCATCGAAGATCTTGCCTCACAGCTGAGTCTCACCGAGCATCTCGAGAAGGCGCCGCAAGAGCTTTCGAAGGGCAACCAGCAAAAAGTCCAATTCATAGCGGCCGTCGTGCACGCACCTCCGTTGCTCGTCCTCGACGAACCGTTCTCCGGGTTCGATCCGGTGAACGTCGAGGTCGTCAAGAAATCGATCCGGCAACTCGTCGAGGCCGATACGACGGTCCTGCTTTCAAGCCACCGCATGGAACAAGTGGAAGAGCTCTGCGAGGACGTCTGCATCATCGACCGCTCGCGTGCAGTCCAGTCGGGTAACCTGCGCGAGATCAAGCGCAACTGGCCGGACCGCTTCATCCGGATGACGCAGCTCCCGAATACGGATTTCCTCAAGGCGTTCCCGGGCGCATCGGTATTGCCGAGCCGCAACGGTTACCTCGATGTGAAACTCCCCGCCGGACATGCGCCGGCGGAACTGGCGCGCGCGGCGATCGCGAGCGGGCCTCTCGACCACTTCGAAGTCGTCGAGCCGAGCCTCAACGATATCTATCTCGCCGCGGTCAAGCCGGAGCAGACGCCATGAGCACGGTGTGGCTGCTCATCAAGCGCGAATTCGTCGAGCGCGTGCGCCAACGGTCGTTCATCGTCGCAACGGCCCTCGGCGTCGTGCTCATCATCGGGCTGGCGCTCATCCCATCGATGATCGCCGGTTTCGCGAGTTCGACGTCGACGAAGTTCATCGTCGCGACGCCGGATTCGGGGACGACGACCGCGGTCGAGAAGGCACTTGAGAAGACCGGGAATATCGTCGAGACCGACCCGACGATCCACCCGACGACGGGCGATCTCCCGCCTTCATTGAGGGCGAAGCTCATGCGGGGGAAATACGACGCCGCGCTTATCGCCTATCGCGACGAGAAGCACCAGCTCGCGTTTGCGTACTACCCGAAGTCGTCGAACGCGCTTCAGAACGCCGACGATGTCCGATCATCGCTTCAGCGAGCTGTCATACTCGCCGACGTGAGCGCGACGCAGCGCGACGCCGTTTCCCAAGCGCTCAAGTTCCCGTTCGACGTCCACAGCCTGAACGCGCGCTACAAGAACGCGAACGATGAATTCTTTTCCCAAGGCATCGTCTATTTTCTGCTCATCATCTTGTATATCGCCGTCATCACGTACGGCATGCAAGTCGCAACGGGCGTCATCGAAGAGAAGGCGAACCGTATCATGGAGGTCATGATCGGCGCCGCGCGTCCGACGCAGCTGCTGGCAGGCAAGATCTTCGGCATCAGCGCGGTGGCGCTGCTCCAGTTGACGATCAACGCCGTGGCCGCGGCCGTCGCCGCGATCATCGCGGGCGTTCTATACGGATCATCGCCGAACGGCCAGCAAGCTGTGGCGCTCGCGCAGAAGACGCAATCCGCCCAGCAGCAGCAGCTGACGCACCTCATCGCGACGCAGGGCCTACCCCACGTGCCCTGGGGTACGCTCGCATTCCTCATCGTTTTCTTCTTCCTCGGGTTTTTCTCGTACGCGGCCATCTACGCCGGTGTCGGTTCGCTGCTGAGCAAGCCGGAAGAAGTGCAGCAGTACTCCATGGTCTTCATGGCGCCGATCATCGCGGCGTACGTGCTGGCGATCTTCGCGCTGCAGTTCCCGGACCTTAACATCGTCGTCTGGGGCTCGATGATCCCGCTCGTCAGCCCGCTGCTCATGTTCACCCGCATATCGACGACCGACGTGCCCGCATGGCAGATCGCGGTCTCGATCGGCGGGTCGCTGCTCGCGATATGGGGCCTTACGATTCTCGCGGGCAAGCTCTACCGGGTCGGCGTGCTCATGTACGGGAAGCCGCCGCGGCCGAGCGAGATCTGGCGCGCGCTGCGCGCCCATACGTAACGACCTCGGGAGGACCGCGGCGGTCGACCGTAAAGGTCGGCCGCTCCATCGCCCTCACGACATAAGGAGACAGACACACGTGTTGAGCGAACGCGTCGCCATCGTCACGGGCGGCACACGCGGCATCGGCGCCGCGATCACCGCCGACCTCGCCTCGCGCGGCTGCCACGTCGCCGCCGGCTACAGCAAGGACCGCGAGAAAGCGGACGAGCTGCGGAAAAACCTTCCCGACCATTCGGTCTCGATCCATCAGGGCCGCGTCGATGATCCGGCGTCGTGCGAGCGCGTCGTCAAAGAGGTCCTGCGCGATTTCGGCCGCATCGACTACCTCGTCAACAACGCCGGCATCACGATAGATAAAACCGTGCGGAAGATGACGCCCGACGAGTGGCATCAAGTTCTCCAAGTGAATCTCTCGGGTGCTTTCCATATGACCAAAGCGGTGCTCGAGCACATGCTCGAGCGGGGATCGGGGCGTATCGTCAACATCAGTTCCGTCATCGGCGAGACCGGCAACGTCGGTCAGGCGAACTACGCTGCGTCAAAAGCCGGATTGTTCGGCCTCACGAAGAGTCTCGCGCTCGAGATGGCGCGAAAGGGCATCACCGTGAACTGCGTCGCGCCGGGCTTCATCGAGACCGAGATGGTCGGCGCCATGCCGAAAGCCGTGCTCGATACAGTCATCGAACGGATCCCATTACGCCGGCTCGGCCGGCCGGAAGAGGTCGCGCGCGTCGTGCGATTCTTGCTCGAAGACGAGGCCGGCTACATCACCGGCGCGATCTACAGCGTCAACGGCGGATTGGAGATGTAGCGGTCGAGATTTATCTCGACCGCCGTCGCCGGTCGAGCTAAAGCTCGACCGCTACAGGGACCCTGATTCGAAAGGAAGATCTTGAACAACAGTTCTCTTGACGGGCGCGTCGCGATCGTCACCGGCGGCGCGCGCGGCATCGGTGCGGCTATCGCGCGCGCATTGTCGGCCGACGGGGCTCGCGTCGCGATCACCGGCCTGGGCGGCGATGCCGCTGCGGGCGCGACGCTCGCCGGCGAGCTCGGCAGCGACCGCTGCCGCTTCTACGAAAGCGACGTCGGCGATTTCGACGGCTGTACCGGTTTGGTCGGCTCCGTTCTTCGCGACTTCGATCACGTCGACATACTCGTCAACAACGCCGGGATCACGCGCGACCACACCGTCCGCAAGCTCGCGGTCCAGGACTGGCTTGACGTCATCAAGACGAATCTCAACGGTCCGTTCTTCATGATCAAGTCGGTTTTGGACCACATGATCGAACGCGGTTACGGCCGCATCGTCAGCATGAGTTCGGTGATCGCGCACACGGGCAACGTCGGCCAGGCGAACTACGCGGCTTCAAAAGCCGGTCTCCTCGGCCTCACGAAGTGCGTCGCGCTCGAGACGGCATCGCGCGGCATCACGGCGAATTGCGTCGCACCCGGCTTCATCGACACCGACATGGTCGCCGCGATGCCGGCGGCGGCGAAAGAGGCGAGCCTCGCGCACGTCCCCGAACATCGGCTCGGAAAGCCGGATGAGGTCGCGCGCGTCGTCCGTTTCCTCGTGGACGAGAACGCGAGCTTCATAACCGGAACGGTCGTGAACGTCAACGGAGGTCTGTACATGTGATCGGCTCGATACCGGTCGAAGAGCTCGGATACGGCATGGATATCGCCGGCGTCGATCCCGCGGCGCTCGGCGAAGCCGTCCGCGCCGTCGTCGCCGACGTCATGTCCGATCCGCTGCGCCTGACGACGTGGATGACGAAGGTGAGCCTCGGCGAGCAAACGCTCGGGCTGAACATGCTCCGACGGCTCGCTGGCGAGAAACCCGATGCGGCCGCCGTTCCCGGTTCCGGCGACCGGCGATTCGCCGACGCCGCTTGGCAAGAAAATCCGATGCTGGCGTCGATGGCCGAGGCGTATCTCGTGCGGGCGCGGGCAGCACTCGAGCTCGTCGACGTATCGCGCGTTCCGGAGGCGACGCGCCGCAAAGCGCGCTTCGCGCTCGGCATGCTCATGGATTCGCTCGCGCCGTCGAACGTGCCGTGGATCAACCCGGCTGTCGTGCGCGAAGCGATGAACACCGGCGGCGCGTCGCTCGTCCGCGGCATGGAGAACTTCATCGAAGACGTCCGAACGAATAGCGGCCGTCCGCGCCAAGTCGACACGGCGCCGTTCCAGATCGGCAAGAACATCGCGGCGACGCCCGGGCGCATCGTGCTCCGCAACGAGCTCATCGAGCTCATCGCGTACGAGCCGCAGACGTCGACCGTCTTCGAACAGCCGCTGCTGTTCAGCCCACCGTGGATCAACAAGTACTACATCATGGATCTCGCGCCGAAGCGCTCGTTCGCGGAGTGGGCGGTCACGCACGGATTCACGACCTTCTGCATCAGCTATCGTAACCCGGACGAATCGATGGCGCGCCTGTCGATGGACGACTATTTCCGACTCGGACTGCTCGCGGCGATCGACCGCGTCCAGGAATTGACCGGTGCGAAGACGGTGAACCTCGCGGCGCTATGCCTTGGCGGAACGATGGCCGCGCTCGCGCTTGCCTATTTCGCGGAGCGCGGCGAAGGCAAACGCATCGGCTGGACGACGCTCACGAACGCGCTCGTCGACTTCTCCGAGCCCGGCGAGCTCGGCGTGTTCACCGACGAGCAGACGATCGAGCGGCTCGAGAGTAAGATGGCTGAGCGCGGTTTTCTCGAGTCGACGGAGATGTCGGGGACCTTCGATTGGCTGCGCGGCAACGATCTCGTCTGGAACTACGTCGTGACGAACTGGTACATGGGCCGAAAGCCGCCCGCGTTCGACATCCTCGCATGGAACAGCGACGGTACGAGGATGCCTGCCGCGATGCACTCGCAGTACCTGCGCTCGTGCTATCTGCAGAATTCGCTGGTCCACAAAGCCGCGTTCTCGCTGCTCGGCGCGCCGATCGACTTCTCGAAGGTGAAGACACCGCTCTACGTGCTTGGCGCGGAGACGGACCACATCGCACCTTGGCGCGCGACCTATCGCACGACGCAGATCGTGGGCGGCGACGCGCGCTTCGTCCTGACGTCGAGCGGTCACGTCGCCGGCATCGTCAACCCGCCGGACAACCCGAAGGCATCGTACTGGACGCTGGACGGACCGATCAAGGGCATGTCGGCCGAACAGTGGCGAGCGAAAGCGCAAAAGCATCAGGGCAGCTGGTGGGAAGATTGGGCCGCCTGGGCGTCGGCGCGATCCGGCAAACGCGTCGCGCCGCCGAAGCTCCCGCCGGGAGATCCGGCTCCGGGCGGCTACGTCAGAGGCATCGTCGGCGAACCGACAGTCGCGGCCGCGAAGCAGAAACCAGCGCGATCGAACGGTAAGCCGAAACCGAAGAACGGGGCGAGACGTGCGAGTCGATCAAACAAGTCCGGCCGTTCCTGATCTCGAGGTGGCACGATGAGCGACAAGGACGAACCGCTGCGGGGTTTCGGCGACTTCCTCAAAGCGCAGCGCGAGCTTGCGAATCTCTCACTCCGCCAACTGTCGGAGATGGCAAAGGTCTCGAACCCATACCTGAGCCAGCTCGAGCGCGGGATGTACAAGCCATCGGCGGAGGTGCTCAAGAACATCGCCGAAGCGCTCCACATCTCGGCCGAAACGGTCTTCGCCCAGGCCGGTCTGTTCTATCCCGAATCTCGGGACGAGCACGGCTTGGTATCGAGCGTCGAGGACGCGATCAAGCTTGATAAGCGCCTCTCGACCGACCAAAAGGAGACGCTCATACGAATTTATAGGGGATTCGTCGAGCGCGCTTGACATCCCACGCTTCTGCTTGGTATACTTAGCACATCACTCAAGCAGCAGCTAAGGAGACCAAGCATGTCCGAGTACACCGAGTTCGTCGCCAAGACGCAGAGCGACATCCTCACCGCCGTCAAGACGGCGCAAGAGAACAACGTCAAGGCGATGCAGAGCTTCGGCGACGCGATCGCCGAGTTCGCGAGCCGTTCGAGCAAGTCGATCGGCAGCGAGACGAAGCTCCCGACGCCGGTCGAAGTCATCGAGTCCGCGTTCGGCTTCACCACGCAGCTCGTCGAACTTCAGAAGAACTACTACGTGAAGATGGCCGAGACGTTCGCCGCCGCGCAGAAGAAGGCGAACGAGACGTTCGCGCCGGTCGCCGTCGCGTCGAAGAAGTAACAAGCCCGCTTCTGTCTGGTATCGCCGAGCGTAGCTCGGCAAGATACGGCCGGCCGAAAAGGTCGGCCGTTTGTTTTTCATAATACAAGGCCGATGGTGACGCGATGACGCGGCCGATGCCGAGCATGGATGAGATCACGGCGCTTGCGAAGCGCCGCGGTTTCATATTCCAGTCGAGCGAGATCTACGGCGGCGTCAACGGCGTGTGGGACTACGGACCGCTCGGTGTCGAGCTCAAGCGAAACGTCCGCGAGGCCTGGTGGCGCGACAACGTGTCGCTGCGCGACGACGTCGTCGGCGTCGACACGGCGATCATCATGCACACGGACGTCTGGCGCGCGTCGGGGCATCTCGAGAACTTCCACGACCAGATGGTCGACTGCAAGACGTGCAAGAAACGCTGGCGCGCCGACCATCTCACGAGCGACCGTTGCCCGGCTTGCGGCAATGCGACGCTCACCGAGCCGCGCGACTTCAACATGATGTTCAAGACGTTCGTCGGCGCGATGGAAGACGCGTCGTCGACCGCGTATCTGCGGCCGGAGACTGCGCAAGGCATCTTCGTCGATTTCAAGCTCATCGCGCAAACCGCGCGGATGAAGCCGCCGTTCGGCATCGCGCAGATCGGCAAGGCCTTCCGCAACGAGATCACTCCCGGCAACTTCACGTTCCGCTCGCGCGAGTTCGAGCAGATGGAGCTCGAGTTCTTCGTTCCCCGGTCGCCCGAAGGCGAGGACCTGCGCTGGTACCGCTACTGGGTCGACGAGCGCTACGACTGGTTCATGCGGCTCGGCATGTTGCCTTCCCGGCTGCACAAGCACGAGTACGAGGGCGACGAGCTCGCGCACTACAGCAAGGCGACGACCGATCTCGAATACGACTGGCCGTTCGGCACCTCTGAACTCGAGGGGATCGCGCATCGCGGCGTCTACGATCTGACGCAGCACGTCGAGGCGAGCGGCAAAGATCTCGCGTTCTTCGACGAAGAGTCGAAGGAGAAGTATCTGCCGACCGTCATCGAGCCCTCGCTCGGCGTCGATCGCGCTCTGCTCGCGTTCTTGATCGACGCGTACGAGAAAGAAGCCGATCGCACGGTGTTGCGTTTCCATCCGCGTCTAGCTCCGTACAAAGTCGCGGTGTTCCCGCTCGTGCGCAACAAGCCGGATATCGTCGAGGTCGCGACGCGGATCGAGAAATCGCTGCGTCCGTCGTTCCGCACGACGCTCGACGACTCGGGCAACGTCGGCAAGCGCTACTACAGACAGGACGAGATCGGCACGCCGTACTGCGTCACCGTCGATTATGAATCGCTCGATAAGCAAGACGTAACGGTCCGCGACCGTGACACCAAAGAGCAGGTGCGCGTGTCGATCGACAAACTCGAAGTCTACCTGCGCGAACGGTTACAACTGTAGTAGGCCGAGCGAAGCTCGGCTAGGATCTAGACCGAGATCTCTCGCAGCACGAGCCGGCTGTACGTGTCTTGCACGCCGGTCTTTTCGCGCAGCGCGCCGATGACCGTGTCGAGATCGTCGGTGTCGCGACATGCGACGCGCAACTGATAGTCCGACTTGCCAGTCATGAGCGTCGCGCTCAACACGCCGGGGATATCTTTCACCGACGTTTCGAAGCCCGATCGCGACAGCGCCGGCGGAAGGCGCACGTCGATGAGCGCGAGGAGCGAACGCCCGACACGCGCGTGATCGACCGAAGCGTGAAAACCTGTGATGACGCCAAGTCTCACGAGGCGTCGCAGTCTTTCCGCGGCTGCGTTCGCACTCAGGCTGACGCGTGTGCCGAGGTCGCGGTAGCTTATCCGCCCATCCCGCGACACGATGCCGAGAATTTCCCTGTCGAGTTCATCAAGCACGGCGATGCTCTCACTACTAGTTTTATGGTACCTACTAATATTATGGTAGTTGCCCCGGGTCGCCTGCGATTGGCACAGAGTTGGCGGCTTTTCTGCGCTAAAACGGCGAGCGACGTCCGACAAGCAACGCGCACCGAAGATATCTAGCGATCGGCCTCCGATTTTGTTGCAAACCCTCGCGCCGACGCTTGCGGCCGTCGGAAAAGGTCCCTAGTTGTCCCGCGTCAAAAGACAGCAACGGCTTATCATGCCGCGCCGGCCCGCCGACCTCATGGGGCCGAGTGGGGTTTTTATTCGCGACCCGCCAGGCGCCCGCACGGGCGCCGTTCCAGGCGGCGTCTATCGGGGGCATCCGCGTTGAGATCTTCCAAACCAGCGCCGAAATCGAAGAAGCCGGTCAGATCCGCGCGCGCATCCGCGCGGCCCGCCGCGAAAAGCGCACCGAAAAGCGTTCCCTCGAAGAGCGCATCTTCGAAGGCGGCCAAGAAGCCCACGAACGGCAAGGCGAGCGTCAAACTGCCCGCGTCGAAAACGCTCGCTGCAAAAGTGCCGCCCGCCAAAGTGCCAGCCGCGAAAATACCAGCCGCGAAAATACCAGCCGCGAAAATACCGGCCGCAAAAGCGCTCGCGGTAAAGACTCCTCCGGCAAAAGCGACATCGAAAAAGGGCGAGCCGCGAGCCGCTGAAACTCAGACGCCGCCCGCGCCGGTCGAAGCGCCGCCGCAACCCGAAGAAGAGCAAGAGCCGGTCTACAAGATCGAGCCGATCCCCGTGCTCGCCGACATCGTCCGCAAGCCGATGCCGCCGCTGCCGCCGCCGAAACGTGTCCAAACGAAGAAGCTCGACCCGCCGACGAAGCTCAACCTCGTCAAGATGACGTATTCGTTCGAGGAGGGCGGCGCGGAACTGCGCGATCTCCTCGGCGGAAAAGGCGCCGGTCTCGGCGAGATGACGCGCATCGGCTTGCCGGTGCCGCCCGGATTCACGATCACGACAGAAGTTTGCCGGCGCTACATGGAGCTCGGGCGCCAACTCCCGCCGGGACTCGAGGAAGAGATCCACCGGCGCGTCGCCGAGCTCGAGCGCAAGACCGGCAAGGAGTTCGGCGGCGAGACCGATCCGCTGCTCGTGTCGGTCCGCTCAGGCGCGCGCGTCAGCATGCCGGGCATGATGGACACGGTCCTCAATCTCGGCCTCAACAACCGCACGTGCAACGCGCTCGTCGTCCTCACGAAGAACGACAAGTTCGCGTGGGATGCGTACCGGCGTTTCGTCCAGATGTTCGCGACCGTCGTGCTCGGCATGAAGCGCGAGCCGTTCGATGAGGTCGTCAAGCGCTACATCGCCAAGGCGCGCATCGAATCGGAATCCGATCTCACAGCGCTCGCCTTCCGCAATATGACGAGCGAGTTCAAAGCGCTCGTGCGGCATCACACGAAAAAGGATTTCCCAGAAGACGTCTTCGTCCAGCTGCGCATGGCGGTCGAAGCGGTCTTCAACTCGTGGAACAGCAAGCGCGCGATCGAGTATCGCAAGCACGAACGCATCCCCGATTGGTGGGGCACCGCGGTGAACGTCGTCGCGATGGTCTTCGGCAATATGGGCGAGGACTCGGGCACGGGAGTCGCGTTCACGCGCAACCCCTCGACCGGCGACAAGAAACTCTACGGCGAGTTCTTGCCGAACGCGCAGGGCGAAGATGTCGTGTCGGGCAGCCGCACGCCGTTCCCGATCGCCGAGCTCGAGAAGCGCAACCCGAAGCTCTACAAACAGTTCGCCGACATCGCCGCGTCGCTCGAGAAGCATTACCACGACATGCAGGACATCGAGTTCACCGTCGAGCGCGGCAAGCTCTACGTGCTGCAATGCCGCAGCGGCAAGCGAAGCGCAGCGGCCGCGATCCAGATCGCGGCGGACATGGTCAAGGAGCACCTCATCCAGCGCGAGGAGGCGCTCACGCGGATCGATCCAGGATCGATCCAGGCGCTGCTCCACGCGCAGCTCGACGAGAAAGCTCGCGGAACGCCCCTTACGAAAGGCCTCAACGCGGCGCCGGGCGCGGCCGCTGGCATCGTCGTCTTCGATCCGGACACCGCCGTCGAGATGAAGCGCGAGAACAAGAAGACGATCCTCGTCCGGCCGATGACGACACCCGATGACGTCCACGGCATGATCGCGGCGGAAGGCATTCTCACGTCGCAGGGCGGCGCGACGTCGCACGCGGCCGTCGTCGCCCGCGGCATGGGCAAGCCGGCGGTCGTCGGGACCGAATCGATCCTCATCGACCTTCGGTCGCGTACGTTCACCGTGAAAGGTCACGTCGTCCGCGAGGGTGATTCGATCACGATCGACGGCACGACCGGCAACGTCTACCTCGGCGAGCTGCCGATGCAGGCGGCGCGGCTTTCGCCCCAGTTCCAGCACATCCTCGCATGGGCCGACGATTTCAAACGGCTCGGCGTCTATGCGAACGCCGACACGCCCGAAGACGCGCAAAAGGCGCGCGACTTCGGCGCCGAAGGCATCGGGCTGTGCCGCACCGAGCACATGTTCATGCAGACCGAGCGTCTGCCGGTCGTCCAAGAGATGATCATGGCGGAGACGCCCGACTCGAGACGCAAATGTCTCGAGCAACTGCTGCCGATGCAGCGCGACGATTTCCGGGGCATCCTCAAGGCGATGAAGGGGTTGCCGGTGACGATCCGGCTGCTCGATCCGCCGCTCCACGAGTTCTTGCCGAGCCTCGAAGATCTGCTCGTCGAGACGACCGAGCTGCGCGTGAGCAAAGCCGATCCGTCGCTGCTCGCGAAAAAGGAGAAGGTCCTCAGGCGCGTGCGCGCGCTCCACGAGACCAATCCGATGCTCGGCTTGCGCGTGTGCCGCCTCGGCATCGTCTATCCCGAGATCTATCAGATGCAGGTACGCGGGATCATGGAGGCCGCTGCCGAGCTGAAGAAAGAGAAGGTCGACGTGCGCCCGCTCATCATGATCCCCGGCGTAGGGACCGTGACCGAGATGAAAGCGCTGCGCGACCTCGTCGTCAACGAAGCGGAGCGTATCCTCAAAGAAGCGGGCGTCAAGGTCCATTACGAGGTCGGCACGATGATCGAGCTGCCGCGCGCGTGCCTCGTCGCGCATCGCATCGCCGAGCATGCCGAGTTCTTCTCGTTCGGCACGAACGACCTGACGCAGACGGTTTTCGGCTACTCGCGCGACGATGCCGAGGGCTCGTTCATCCCGGTCTATCTCGACCGCAAGATCTTGCGCGAGGACCCGTTCCAAGTCATCGATCAAGACGGCGTCGGCGAGATGATGAAGATGGCGATGGAGCGCGGCCGTATGACGCGCGACGACATGAAGATCGGCATCTGCGGCGAGCACGGCGGCGACCCGACCTCGGTCGAGTTCTGCCACAAGATCGGGCTCGACTACGTGTCGTGTTCGCCGTTCCGCGTGCCCGTCGCGCGCCTTGCGGCCGCGCGCTCGGTGCTGCGCGAGCAGGCGGAGGCCGCCGCAGCGGCGTCTGACGGTAAGAAGAAGAAAGTCGATCAAGACTGACGATGACCTGGGAGCGGTCGAGATTCATCTCGACCGGCCGAGCGTAGCTCGGCTGATGCGTGATACCTGAGGAAATGCCCACCACCCACACCATCCGCGAAGAGCTCGAGGCGCGCGAGGCGGCGACCCTCTCGCCGCACGCGGCGCTCTCGAAGGACTCGCGCGGCAGGCGGACGCCCGAAGAGCCCGATCCTGTTCGGACGTGTTTCCAACGCGACCGCGACCGCATCGTGCACGCCAAAGCGTTCCGGCGCCTCATGCACAAGACGCAGGTCTTCCTCACGCCGCTCGGCGACCACTATCGGACCCGCCTCACGCATTCGATCGAGGTCATGCAGCTTTCGCGCTCGATCGCGCGCGGCCTCAATCTCAACGAAGACCTCGCTGAAGCGATCGCGCTCGGTCACGACCTCGGCCATTCGCCGTTCGGCCACGCGGGCGAATCCGCGCTCACCGAAGCATGGTCGAAGTACGAGCCCGGTGCGAAGTTCATCCATTCGCAACAGAGCTTGCGGGTCGTCATGTACATCGAGCGCCGCGGCGAAAAAATCGGCTTGAACCTCACCGAAGAGGTGCTCGACGGCATCGGCAAGCACAGCAAGAACAAAGGCAGCCTCGCGGGTTGGCAAGATCTGCCGTTCACGCTCGAAGGTCAGATCGTGCGCTATTGCGACCGGCTCGCATACATCAACCACGACATCGACGACGCGATCCGAGCGGGCGTCATCGCGGAAAGCGATCTGCCGCGCAAAGCGGTCGAAACGCTCGGGCCGAGCGGATCGATCCGCATCGAGACCGTCGTCCAAGACATGATCGCGCAGTGCCGAGGTAAGGACGAGATCAAACTGTCCGATCCGGTGCTCGAAGCGGTCGAGGCGATCAAAGACTTCATGTTCCGCAACGTCTATCTCAACGACGCGGCCAAGCGCGAAGAGCCGAAGGCGCAGAACATCGTCAAGCGTTTGTTCGAATACTACATGGAGCACCCGCACGAGCTGTCGCCGGAGTTCACAAACGGGCTGCCGGCCGACGACACGCTCGGTCGCCGCGTCTGCGACTACATCGCCGGCTTCACCGATCGTTTCGCCATCAAGCGCTTCCGCGAGCTCTTCGTCGATCCGCTCGAAGCGCAAGTGCCGAAGGAGTGGGATGTATGAGTATCTTGCTCGCGATCTGCATCATCGGCAGCTCGGTTTTCGCGAAATTACCTGCCGACAACCAACCGACGCTGCGGCAGGCGATCGTCGCCGCCGGCGTGACCGCGCCGAGCGGACACTTCGCGAATATCAACAATGAGATCACCGGCTGGTCGTACGAGTGCGACGGCAACAACTACGCTGCCGCGTATTTCGTGGCAAATGCGGGGCCGGCCGATTTAGGCAAGCTCTGGATCGCGCGTTACGACGACGGCAAGAAGACATGGACAGAATCATCGTCGATGCCGCCCGGATCGGGTGCCAAACAGGCTAACGCGCAGGAAGTCATCACGCTTTTCTACGACGGCTATTATCTCTACGTCCAGCTCCAAGATGCATCCAGGTCGCCGGCGACGTTGCAGTTCAATACCGATCTCACGTACAAACGCGAATTTTTCGGTGTGACGAAGGTAGGGATCACGAACGGCGCGCTGTTCTACGCGCCGAACACAAACGCGCTCCCCGGCGACCCGCTCGCGGCGATCTTCGATCCGGACTCGGGCACGTCGCGTGCCATCTTCCCACCAGCAAAGCCGACATCGACGATTGAATCCGGCGAGAAGTTGGAGGCCCAGGAGCTCAAGACGTGCGGCCAGCAGTGGTTCGACGAGCACGGCCTCAAGGTCGACCCCAAACACCCGTTCAGCGGAGTCGGCGATGCGCGCTCCAATCTCTCGACGGACTCGCTCGCTTTCGCGGTGATTTACGGGAACGGCCAGATGTGCCAAGAGGCTGAGCGCAATCCCATTGGCGCGGTCTACGTTTACATCCACCCCGATGACCCGAAGCGGATGAGATTCGTAGAGCAACCCATCACCGACTGGAAGCACGTCGACGAACTGCAACTCGACCCATTGCTCACCAAAGAGAGCCTCGCCAAGCTCTTCAGCACGTCGTGATCGCCCACGCCGCGTTGCCCTTGGCATTCGCGCTTGCGATCGCGTCGCCGGCGCCGTCACCAACAGTGAGCGCCGCGTTCGCCTCGCCTGCGCCCGCGGCGACCGCGATGCCGGTCTTAGCGGGCATAGCACTCGAAGAAAACGCGAACGACGCACTTCGGATGTACGGCTGGCACCAAGATGAATGCGCCTCCATATCAGGGCGCGACGTGTGCGGGATCCCTCTGTTCTCACAGCACGTGATCATCGTGCTCACGCTCGACAGCCGGGTCCACGTCGTCGGGGTCGAAGGGTCGAGCGACCCGAGGTCACACTACGCCGATCCGTTCAGCATAAAGCTCGGGGACCCGGTCGACCGGTTGACAACAGTCCGCGGGAAACCGGACGCGTCCTACGATGACGGCGACGATCTCATCGTCCGTTATGGTCTTTCCAATGGCGTCAACTGGATTTACAGGATCCACGACACGATGATCGATCAGATCGAGCTGAGCGACGGAACGTAGAGCATAATGCCGTTTGATGCCGGCGTCGTCGCCGAGATCCAAGCGAAGGTCGATCTGCTCGCGTACGTCAGCCAGTACGTGACCTTGAAGAAGCGCGGCCGCGAGTACCTCGGGCTGTGTCCGTTCCACGCCGAGAAAACGCCGTCGTTCTCGCTCAACGCGGATAAGCAGCTCTGGCATTGCTACGGCTGCGACGCCGGCGGGGATCTCATCAAGTTCGTGCAGCGCTACGAGAACGTCGACTTCCAGACGGCGCTGCGGATGCTCGCGCAGCGCGCCGGCGTCGAACTGCGCGAATCGAAAGACGCCGGCCGCCGCAGAAGCGAACGCGAAGCGATCTACGAAGCGAACGCCGTCGCCGCATCATACTTCGCAGCGGAGCTCAAGAAGAGCCGCGCCGCGCTCGACTATCTGCGCAGCCGCGGCGTCGCACTTGAGACGGCGGAGAAGTTCGGCATCGGGTTCGCGCCGGACTCTTGGGACGGCTTCGTCGCCGCCGCGCGCAAGTCGGGCGTCGATCTCGAGCTGGCGGCGCGCGCCGGTCTCGTACGCGCGCGACCGCAGAGCGACGGGTACTACGATTTCTTCCGCAACCGCCTCATGTTCCCGATCCACAATCTCACCGGCGAGGTGATAGCGTTCGGCGGCCGCGCGCTCGGCGACGAGACGCCGAAGTACCTCAACACGCCGAGCACGGCCGCGTACACGAAAGGCCATCACGTCTACGCGCTCAACGTCGCGCGGCGCGCAGCGGCGGCGGACGGAGCGATCATCGTCGTCGAGGGGTATATCGACGCGATCGCCCTCCACCAAGCCGGCTTCGCGAACGCCGTCGCCAGCCTCGGCACGGCGTTCACTCTCGAACAAGCGCGCGAACTTCGGCGCGTCGCACCGAACGTCTACCTGAGCTTCGACGGCGACAAGGCGGGCGTCGCCGCGACGACGCGCAGCATCGATATGCTCGTCGACGAGGGGTTGACGGTCGAAGTCGTCGCGCTGCCCCCCGGGAAAGATCCCGATGAAATCGTGCGTACCCAGGGGGCACCGGGTTTTCGCGCGCTCCTCGACGGATCGGTGCCGTGGAAAGATTTCAAGCTCGAACTCGCGTTCCGCCACGCGGCGGCGGCGAAGTTCGTCAACCCATCCGACATCGCGCGCGAGGTGATGAAGGTCGTCGTCCAGGAGCGCGATCCGATCGTCCGCGACCGCTACGTGAAAGCGATCTCGCGCAAGCTCGATATTTCGGAGACCGCGCTGCGGCGCGTCGAACGCGGCGAGCCGAGCGCGGCGCGTGCTATGGGGCAGTATCCGCCGCGACGGCCGTTCGAGCAGATCCGCGCGCCGTCCGCGGAGCGCGAACTCGTCCAGCTGCTGGTCGTGCGGCCGGCGCTGGTCGAACGTGCAGCGTCGCGGATCGACGCGGACGAATTCGAAGACGCCGTCATGTCCGACGTGTTCCGCCACCTGAGCGCGAATCGCGCCCGGCTCGCCGAGGGCATGAACCCGCTGACGCTCTTCACGGAGGATGCGGTCGGCGCGGACTTGTCTCGTCTTGCGCTCTCGTCGCCGCCGCTCACGATCGAGGAGGACGAACAACGCTTCGACCGATTGATCGAGCGCTTCGAGCGGAAGCGGATGGAGCGGAGGCTTTCCACGATAGATGAAGAACTCAACGGGCTCCTGACCCGTGGATTGCCCGTGCCCGACGTGCTGAGAGACGAATATAATTCGCTCACGACGTCGTTGCGTGGGTCTAGGCCGAATGGCAAAGAGGAATGACCCCTTAGCGATGTCCCCCCGCAGCTCGAAACGCCCAGCAGACGACGATCAACCGAAGGACCCGAACCCGCAGCAACCCGACGCTGCTGCGGCCGCCGCTGCACGCGCTACAGCGGTCAAGTCGCTCATCGAACGCGGCAAGAAAAAAGGCTCGCTGACCTACGACGAGGTCGCAGCGGTCTCTGCACAATTCGACGAGGACGATCCCGAGAAGAGCAACGAGCTCGTCGAAGAGATCATGGCGGCGGGCATCGAGATCACCGAGTTGCCTGAAGTCGGCGCGGAAGAGAAGGAAGACGCGGAGACAGAGCCCACGCCGGTCGAAGAGCCGACCGACGAAAGCCTGCTGCCTCCGGGCATGTCGCTCGACGATCCGGTCAGGCTGTATCTCAAAGAGATCGGGCGCGTGCCGCTGCTCGATATGGCGCAGGAACAGGAGCTCGCTCGCGCCATCGAGCGCGCCGAAGAAGAGACCGATCGCGCGAAGAACAACGGCGGCGCCGCGAACCCGCTCATCATCGAAGCCGGCGAGGCGGCGAAGCGCCATCTGACCGAGGCGAACCTGCGACTCGTCGTCAGCATCGCGCGCAAGTATGTCGGACGAGGCATGCTCTTCCTCGACCTCATCCAGGAAGGCAACCTCGGCCTGATCCGTGCGGTCGAGAAGTTCGACTACAAAAAGGGTTACAAGTTCTCGACGTATGCGACGTGGTGGATCCGCCAGGCGATCACCCGCGCGCTCGCCGATCAGGCGCGAACGATCCGCATCCCGGTGCACATGGTCGAGACGATCAATCGGCTCGTCAAGATATCGCGTCAGTTGCTCCAAGAGCTCGGCCGCGATCCGTCGGTGGAAGAGATCGCCAAAGAGATGAGCCTCTCGGCCGACAAGGTGCGCGAAGTCATGAAGATCGCGCAAGAGCCGATCTCGCTCGAGACGCCGATCGGCGCGGAAGAAGACAGCCATCTCGGCGACTTCATCGAGGATCCGGAAGCGATCGCTCCGGCTGAAGCCGCGTCGGTGACGATGCTCAAGCAGAAGATGGGCGACGTGCTGCGCAATCTCACCGATCGCGAACGCAAAGTGCTCGTCCTGCGATTCGGTTTGGAAGACGGTCACCAGCGGACGCTCGAGGAAGTCGGCCAGGAATTCGGCGTGACGCGCGAGCGCATCCGGCAGATCGAGGCGAAGGCTCTGCGTAAGCTACGCCATCCCAGCCGTGGCAAAGCGCTGAAGGACTACTGGCAAGCGGACTAACGCTACGTCTTTTTCGACGCCTTCTTGCCTTCTTCGATCAGCTTCTTGACTTTTTGACCGCCGATCTGTCCGATCGTCTCGTAGAATTTCGGCCCGTAGCGATTGCGCGTCGCTTCGCCGCCCTTCTTGCCGCCGAGCTTGCCGATGTTCTCGTAGAACTCGTGTCCGTGCGAGTGTTTCGTCGCCTCGCCGCCCTTGCGGCCGATGCGCTCGTAGAACTCCGAGCCATAGCGCTGCTTGACGGTCTGGCCGCCCTTGCGGCCGGCCTCGCGGACCGTCATGCCTTCGGAGGGTTTTTGATTTTTCGATGCCATGAAGAATTTGGGGACCCTTGCTTGAACTGTTGCCCTACCTGACACATTCTACGCATGCTCGGCGGAGATAACTCTCGGGACGACGCACGGTGCGGTACAAGGCCCCGTCCTCGTATGCGACTAATGCCGCGGCGACGATGACGAGACCACGACGCAGGGGGTTTTCATGCGGGCTTTGATGACGCGCCGATTCTCTTCTATCTTGGTGCTCGCAACGGTTTGCGTGGCGCTGCCGCTGGCGTTAGCCGCGGCGCCGACGCCCGCGCCTTCGGGTTCGCACCTCGCATTGCCGTCGCCGTCGCCGCACGCGTCGGCAACCACGGCGCCCGCGCCGACGCCTACTCCGGTAACGAACATACTCCCGCCGCCGTCTCCCAGCATTCCGGCGACGACAACGCTCGGCAGGATCGGCGCGCTCGAGCGCGCCGGCGCCGGACCGTTGAAGTCGAACGATCATCATCCGCGTCGCACGACGTCGCCGTCGGCGCTGACTTCGTATTTGAAAGACAGCGATCCCGAAGTGCAAGCCCGCGCGGCGATCGCGATCGGTCGACTGCGTTATTCATCTGGTGTCGGTCCGCTCGTCGACGTCTTGCAAAGCCAGACCGCATCCGATGACGTCAAGGCCGCTGCGGCCTTCGCGCTTGGCGTCATCCATTCGACCGATGCGACGGCGGCGCTCACGGCAGCCGCGCTGCACGGATCGTCTCAGGTCGCCGGCGCCGCAGCCGACTCTCTCGGCCGCATCGGCGGCGACTCGGTGATCGACACGCTCGACCGGCTCGTCAAATCGCGCGATCCGTACGTCCGCGGCATGGCGGCGATCGGGTTAGGCGAGGCGACGACGACGATCGGGCCGCCGCGGCCCATCGACAGCGCGTACCGGATCAACGCCGGCGTCGCCGTCGCGAGCGCGCTTCAATACGAGCGCGATCCGGAGGCGAAGTGGCGCGAGGCGTGGGCGATCGGCAGGTCGTTGTACGACGTCGATCAGCAAAGCTTGCGCGCGATGCTCGCCGATCCTCAAGAGCTCGTCCGGCAGTACGCGGCGCAGGGCATGCGCCGGCTCAAAGATCCGAAGTATGCGCTTGCGCTCCATCTCGCCGTGAACGATCCGTCGTGGCGCGTGCGCGTCGAAGTCGCGCGTGCGCTCGCGGTGTTCCGCGACAACACGCGGGTCGATCTGACGCCGCCGTCGATCCCGTCGAGCGATCAACAGATGCCGAAGGCGCTGCCTACATCGGCGCCGTACGGGCCGCATCCGCAAGTCGCCGTCGTGACGAGCAAGGGCATCATCGTCATCGAGATGTTCCCGGACGAAGCACCGTACAACGTCGACAACTTCCTCTATCTCGTCGATCGCGGATACTACAATAACCAACAGCTCTTCCGCGTCATCCAGAATTTCGTGATCCAAGGCGGCGATCCGACGAACGGCGGCGCCGACGGCGGCCCCGGCTACTCGGTGCCGGCGGAGCTCGATCCGCTGCAGCAACTGACCGGCGTGCTTGCACTGGGTCTGGATTATCCGGACAACATCCATGCCGACGTCGATTCGGGCGGCAGCCAGTTCTACATCACTGAGTCGCCGCAGCTCCACCTCGACGTCAACTTCACGACGATGGGGCGCGTCGTGAGAGGCATGGCGGTCGTCGACGCGATCCGCGTCCACGACGCCGAGAGCGCTGCAGATCGCGCGAAACCGGCGGACATCGTCCGCCGGATGTTCCGCTGCGAACCGGTCACGCCGCAGACCGACGACATCGAGAAGCTCTTGCGCACGAAAGAGATCGGCTACAACGCCCAATGACCTAAACACGATCTGATGGAGCGGTCGACCTTTACGGTCGACCGCCGCGGCCTAGCCATTTACGACCGCGTCGCAACCCGTTCACAAGCGCCTCCTACATTATAGACCGGTAGGAGGTGCTTGCCTTTATGGACTCTGCGCAACCAGCGCCGGCCGTCACCGCGAACGCGAATAGCTCGAGCAAAAAGCCTGTCCAGGCGGACGCCGCCTTTTCGCGAGCACTCAGCGAGGGCCTCAACGACGTCGCATTCGCGTTCGATGGCGCCTTCCGCCCGGCTGATTCGATGTCGCTCGCGGAGCGTGCGGCCTACGGCCTGAGATCCAAAGAACACACTGTCAGTCATCGCAAAGCATCCGCGCCGGCGCATGGCGTGGGGGCGGCATCTCCCGATCGACACCGAGTACATGAGCGCGCGCCGCGACCGTTCGACGCGGCACCGCGCGCGATCCATGGTGATCGCATCGCGATCGCCGTTCCAGCGGCGGCCGCTGTCGAAGAGGTTCGGCGAGAGGCGCGGCTGCGGCACGCCTCATCGTCGGACGCGCTGCCGGATCGCGCGCGCCAAGGTCGATTCGTCGGCTATTCGGGTTTGTGCACTTCCGCAAAAGTCGGGCAGGCGCGACTCGACGTGATGGTAAGCGGTGGCGGCATTGCGAGCGTGATGCAATGGATGCGGTAGCATCCGAAGTCGACGCTTTGACCGCCGACGCGCGACGGGCGGCGCATGTGGGAGCGATCGGCGATGCCCCCGATCATCCGGGATCGATTGTGACGAAGCCGGTCGAAAGCGTATTCGTGCCGACGACTCCATCCGCATCGCCGCTTGCGGTCTCAATCGATGGCTCCGGGTTTTTCGTCGTCTCGCGCGCGGGGCGAACGTTTTATACGCGCCTCGGAGACTTCCGTTTCGACGAACATGGTAAACTCGTCGATGGCGAAGGTCGATCGGTGCTCGGTCTTCCTGTGTTCCATGCCGCGCATCCCGGACCGCTCGTACAGATCGAGCGACGCGACGCCAAGGCCGCCTCCATCGACGCAAACGGAAATGTGTTAGTCAATGGCGCGAGCGGACCGGAAACGATCGGGCGACTGGCGCTCGCGGTCTTTCCGGCTCCCGAGCGCCTTCGACGGATCGACGACACCTCGTTGCGCTCGACCGCGGAGTCCGGCGATCCGCAATTCATCGCGCCAGGAGCACCAAACGTCGGCCGACTGAAAACGCACGCGCTCGAAAATGCGCTCGTCAACGTCGCGGGCGATCTCGAAGGGATGTGGCGTGCGCAGCGACGAGGCGAGACACAGGCGGCGTCGGCTGCAGCGGAAGATTCGTGCCAGCGAGCCGTGTTGGCTTTGGTCCGTTGAAGCGGCCTGTCTGGAAGCGCCATCGGTCCGAACGCGCGACCGTTGCGGACCCGGCCCCCGCTCTGTTGGCGCGCGCGGCGGCGGCGATCGAAGCGCAGGCACCTAAGGCGCTCAAGGGACGTGGTTCGGTCGTCGGTCAAACGCCGGCGCAGCGCTCATTGACGGCAGAAGAAATCGAATCTGCCCACGTTTGGCACAGCGACGATGGCGACGGCCTCGACTTGTGGTGCATTCTCGGCCTCGGCGGTGCACGCACGCTTCTGGGCATCGTCCTTCACGGGCCAGCGGGCGACGAGCCGACGCCCCTAGAGCGGAACATCGTCCGCGAGACCGTCGAGCGGTTGTTGGCGGCGACCGGTCGCGTCTGGGAAGAGCAAGCGGCATCGAGGCTGCCGGTGCTCCCTGGCTGGTGCTGCCGCTTGGACCTGACGGACGCCCTCGGCGCAAAGTCGACGTTCACGCTGATCGCTCCCCAGCGCTGCGCTCCGACGCGAAAAGTCGAGCGAGTCGATCTCCGAGCGATTCCCGTCAAGCTCGATGCCTCGTTGCCGGCCACCCAGATGCGGGTCGACGCCATCGCCTGCTGGAGCAAAGGCGACGTCATCACGTTGGCGTGCGCGCCCGATGTGCAGGCGAGTCTGCGCGCGGGCGTCGCATACGTTGCGGCCGGCTCGCTTGGCGCGTCGCGCGGAAAACGCGCGATTCTCGTGACGCGCTCCGCCTGAAATGGACGAGTCGATCGCCGGTGCAGACCGAGCGCCGTACGCAGCGCTCGGCGAGATCGAGGTGACGGTCGCAGTTCGCCTCGGCGGGGTACGTATGCCGCTGCACGCCGCCGCCGAGCTCGGCGAAGGATCGCTCGTGACCCTCGACTGCACGCCGGAATCGCCCGTCGCGCTCCTGGTCAATGGTGTTGCGATCGCGCGCGGCGAGCTCGTCGTCACCGAGGACGGCGCGCTCGCGGTGGAGATATCGGACGTCAAGCGATGACGGAGATCATCGATCGCGCCGTGTCGCACCCGGCGGGCTCGCCGGTCGACTTGCTCGTCGCGCTCTTCCTGCTCGGCATGCTTCCGCTGCTCGCCGTGTCCGTCACGTCGTTCACGAGGATCATCGTCGTCCTCGGCTTGTTGCGCGCATCGCTCGGAGCGTCGTCGCTGCCGCCGAACATCGTGCTCGCAGGGTTAGCGATGATGCTCACGTGCGTCGTCATGGCTCCGACCTTCGCGCGCGTACAGCAGGCGGCGATCGAGCCGCTCGGCGCGAAGCGGATCGCTCCCGCGCAAGCGATCGCGCGCGGCGCGGCTCCGCTACGCAGCTTCATGCTTGCCCAATCGCGCGCGTCCGACGTCGAGTCGTTCGAGCGGATGGAACGTTCGAAGCAAACCCGCGTGGCGGACGCGCCCTTCACCGCGGTCGCACCCGCGTTCCTCATCGGCGAGCTTCGCGCCGCGTTCGCGATGGGATTCGCACTCGCGCTGCCGTTCGCCGTCGTCGATATCGTCGTCGCCGCCGTTCTCATGTCCCTTGGGATGTACATGGTATCGCCGGCAGCGATCTCGCTACCGATCAAGCTGTTGTTATTCGTGGTCGCCGACGGGTGGGCGCTCGTCGCCGGGGCGCTCGTCGCGTCGTATCGCTAGAGCGCCTCACGTGGAGAGCATCGCGGTCTCGCTGATGACCCAAGCGCTGAGAACGGCGGCTCTCATCGCGCTGCCCGCCGTGATCGTCGTCGCGATCGTCGGCGTCGTCATCGGCTTACTCCAAACCCTCGTCCAGGTCCAAGACCAAAACGTCGCCTTCGCGCCGAAACTCGGCACGATCGCCCTTCTCGTATCCGTCGCCGGACCGGCCGCGTTCTCGCTTCTGGAGATGCTGCTCGTCGGTGCCATCCACGCGCTGCCCGAAATCGCACGCGTGTGATCGATCAGCACGTCGTGCCGGACGTATGGATCGCCGCTTTCGTCCGAGCGAGCGCGTTCGCCGCGACCGCGCCGATCGTCGGATCCGGCGCCGTTCCCCGCATCGTTCGCGGTGGGCTCGCTCTGACGATCGTGCCCGTCCTAGCCGAAAGGCTTCCGCACGATCGCGGCCTTGCGGCGTGGCCCGAGCAAGCGATCGTCGGCGCAGCGTTCGGCGTCGCAGCCGCGATGGTCGCAGCCGCCGTGTCGGCGGCCGGATCGGTCATCGATTCTTCGATGGCGACGCGGCCGTTCGGCCGCGACAGCATCTTCGGCGGCCAGCAGGGACCGCTAGGCCGCCTATACTCGCTCGCGTTCGCAGCGATATTCCTATCGTCGGGTGCGATGACGCACCTCTGCTCGCGGCTCGTCGACGCATCGTCGTCGGCGATGCACGTCATGTCGGTCCGCGGTGCCGCGACTCTCGTCGCCGAAAGTTTCGAAGCGTCCCTCGACATCGTAGCGCCTGCGATCGCGGCGCAGCTCATCGCGACACTCGCGACCGCGATGGCAGCGCGGGCAGCGCCGCGGATCAACGGGCTCATGCTCGCTTCTCCTGCCGCGACCATGGCGGTGCTGGTCGTCGTGCTCGCCGGTGTCGCGCCGGCGTTTCGCGGGCTCGCGCGAGTCGCGTGGTCGAGCGCATCGACCGTGCCGTGATATGAGCGACGGGCACGAACGGTCCGAGCCGGCGACGCCGAAACGGCGAGAGCGTGCTCGGCGCGAAGGCGATCGTCCGCGAAGCACGCTCGCTCCGTCCGCGCTCGCGATCTCGTGCGCGATCATTCCCGCGCTATACGGCACCGGGTTCGCTTCGTCGTGGATCGCCGCATTCGCCGCTGCGGCGGACCTCGCCGCCGAGGCAGGGGCGCGCCGGATCGCACCGGTGCAGACCTTCGTCGTCGCGACGACCCCCGCGGAATGGATCGTCTGTCTTCTCGCGTGCCTCGGTTCCACACTCGCAGCGGTCGGATCTGGCGCCGCATCCGGCGCGCTCGGGTGGTCGCCAGGTTCGATCGGGCCGAAATCGTGGAGTCGAGCATTCCGACTGCGGCCGCCTATCGATTTCGAAACGTTCATGCAGACGCTCGTATCGGCGATCGCCGCCGTGGCGGTCGTCGTCGCCGCGCTGCCGGCGGTGGCCGATGTCGTCGAGCATGTCGGCGGCAGCTCGTGGCGATCGACGACCATGGTGCTCTCGGACGCTCTATATGGTCTGTGGTGGCGAGTCAGCGCGGCCTTGTGCGTCATCGCCGTCGCGGAAGTCGCGATCGCGCGCCGTCGGCACGCGACGCGCCTACGGATGACACTCCGTGAAGTCCGCGACGAACGCACCGAGCAGGAGGGTAAGCCGGAAACCCGATCGAGGCGCCGCGGAATCGCCATACGTCGCGCGAAGAGGATACGGCTCGAAGCGCTACGCCGTGCATCGGCCGTCATAGCGAATCCGACGCACGTCGCCGTCGCGCTTCGGTACGATCCTCCCGGAATCGACGTCCCCGTCGTCGTCGCCGCCGGCGCCGGTTTGGCGGCGACGTTCGTCCGCACGATCGCGGCATATCACGAGATCCCGGTCATCGAATCGCCGGAGTTGGCACGGGCGGTCTTCGCGCGCGTCGACATCGACGAGCCGGTCCCCGAAGAATTCTACGCCGCGATCGCGGCGATCTTCGCGTGGCTGATGCGCACACGTGGGCGGCTTGGCGGAAATCCGGATCGGTGATCGCCATTCAGCCTAAAACCGCGCTCGCGTTCGCGGTGCTGGCGATCGTCGCCATGCTCGTCGTGCCCCTGCCGCCGGTGTTGCTTGATGCGTTACTCGCTTTGGACGTCATGGGCGCCGCGGCGGTGCTCGTCATCGCCCTCTCGATCCAAGATCCGCTCGAGCTGTCGGCCTTCCCCGCGCTCCTGCTCATCGCGACGCTTTTCCGCCTCGGCCTCGACGTATCGGCGACGCGTCTCATCTTGACGCAAGGCGCGATCCCCGGCGGCGTCGGATCCGTCATCCCCGCTTTCGGCGCATTCGTGATGCGAGGCAATGCGGTCGTCGGTCTGCTTCTCTTCATCATCCTCATCGTCGTGCAGCTCGTCGTCGTCACGAACGGGGCCCAGCGGGTCGCGGAAGTCGCGGCCCGGTTCACGCTCGACTCGATGCCTGGAAAGCAGATGGCGATCGACGCGGATCTGCACGCGGGGATCATCGATGCGGCGGGCGCCAAGGCACGACGGTGCACGCTTCAATCGGAGGCAGATTTCTACGGCGCGATGGACGGCGCCGGCAAGTTCGTGCGCGGCGATGCGGTGGCAGCGCTCGTCATCGTCGGCATCAATCTCGTCGCCGGCATCGCGATCGGGGTTTTCCAAGAACACATGGATGCCGCGAACGCGGCCGCGACGTACGCCCCGCTCTCGATCGGCAACGCGATCGCGACGACGCTGCCGGCTTTCCTGCTCTCGACGGCCACCGGCATCATGGTCACCCGCGCGGCATCGGATGCGGGGCTCGGCGATGACCTCGCGCGCCAGCTCGTCGCACATCCGAGCGCGCTCCGCGCGGTCGGCATCGCGATGCTCGCCCTCGCACTCGTGCCCGGCTTGCCGCACCTCGCATTCGGCCTGCTCGGGATTTCCGGCATCGCCGGGGGAGCGGCGGCCGCTAAACGTTCTGAGATCAAACGCATCCGCCGAGCGCAGGAAGAAGCATTGCGGCGGCGAGCACGAGCGCGTCAACCAGATCACGTCGTCGCACTGCTCGGCGTCGACCAATTGGCGATCGACGTAGGAGAAGCGCTCCTGCCGTTGCTCGATGAACCGGCGGCGACGGCGCTCCTCGCGCGCATCGCCGCGCTCCGGCGTCGGCTCGCGATCGAGTCCGGCGTCGTCATTCCGAGCGTGCGGGTCCGCGATGACGACCGGCTGCCCGCACGCGGCTATGCCATACGCGTGCGCGAACGCGTCGTCGCGCGCGGTGAGCTCCGCGCGGACCGAGCGCTTGCGATCGGCAAACCGGCTGCGCTCTCCCGGTTGGCAGGCGCCGAAGCGACCGACCCCGTGACCGGCTCGAGCGCGAAATGGCTCGAACCATCGACAGAAGTTGGCGCTCCCGGTTCGATCGTCGTCGACCCCATAGCGGTGTTGGCCAGCCGCCTCGGCTCGGTCGCGCGAGAACATGCCGCGAGCCTGCTCGGCCGTCAAGAAGTGAACGATCTGCTCGAACACGTCCGAAAGACGCATCCCGCCGCGGTGAAAGGCGTCGTGCCCGAGCTTGCCGGTCTCGGCCTCGTGCAGCGCGTGCTCCAGCATCTCGTGCGCGAAGCCGTGTCGATCCGCGACGTCGTGGCGGTCCTCGAGACGATCGCCGACGAGGCGGAGCGGTCGAAGGACGCAGCGCTGATCGGCGAGGCCGTGCGCCGTCGGCTTGCGCCAAGCATCTGCGATGCGCATGCCGACGGCGATGGTCGGATAGCTGCCGCGGTCTTGTCACCCGCGCTCGAAGCGCAGATGAGCGACGCGATCGTCTCGGACGAAAGGGGTCCGGCACTTGCGCTCGACATCGACGCCGCGCGTGCGCTCGCGCGAGAACTTCGTGCGCTTGGATCTCGCGACGAGCGGACGGTTCTGTGCTGTTCCCAAGCGGTCCGACTGCCGCTCGCACGGTTCGTCGAAGCGTGTGGCATACGGGCGTCGATCATCGGCCTTGCGGAGATCGCACCCGGCTACGTCGTGATACCGACCTTCACGCTCGAACTTCCGACCGAAAATTGAGCCAGTCGGCACGTGGCGGAAAGGGTCACCCTACAAGGCCGCGGGACGGGGTGCCGCGAAACTCCCGGCCAGACTGAAAACGGTCGACCCTAACGGGTCGACCGAAGCGTCCGTGACGTTGCGTGCCGCGGCGTTGCGCCCACTCCCGCCCGCGAAGGCCCGGACTCATACATGTTCTGGTACCGCTGGAAGCATCCGATAAAGTTCGCGATCATCATCGCGATCTGCGTCCTCTGCTGGTTCGCCTTTAACCCGGTGTCGCAAAAGATCCACCTCGGTCTCGATCTCCAGGGTGGCTTGCGCGCGCTCGTCGAGCTCGAACCAACCCCGCAATATCCGCAGATCAACTCCGACATACAAGCCGAAGAACTGCAGGTGCTGCAGAACCGGCTCGGCGGTATCGGCGTCAGCGAACTCACCTTCGAGAAGGTTGGCGTCAACCGCATCAACATTGAGATGCCAGGCCTCAAGGATCCCGAACAAGCGATCAAGCTCATGCGTAACGCCGCGGTCCTCGAGATGTATCCGTTGACGCAGGCGCAGGTCGACAGAGCGCAAAGCGACCCGAACTTCAACCCGTACACCGCGGCGACGTCGAAGGGCCAGCAGCCGATCATCTCGGGCACCGACATCCAGCACGCAAACGTAGGCTCTGATCCGGGCGGCGCTGTGGCGGTCGACTTCACGCTGACGAGCGACGGGTCGAAGAAGTTCTACAACTGGACGAAGGCGAACATCGGCAAGCCGCTGCCGATCTTTCTCGACAAGAAGATGATCGAAGCGCCCGACATCGAGGGAGCGATCGCGAACAGCGGCGAGATCCACGGCGGCGGCATGACGCAAGACAGCGCTGTGCTTCTCGCGACTGAGCTGAATGCCGGCGCGCTCAAAGTCCCGACGACCCTCATCGAAGTCGAAAACGTCGGTCCGACGCTCGGTGCGATAGACTTGCAGAAGTCGCTCATCGCGTCCCTCATCGGACTCGGGGTCGTCCTGCTGTTCATGCTCGTGGTCTACCGCGTGCCAGGCGTACTAGCCGACGTCGCGCTCGTAGTCTACTGCTTCCTCATGCTCGGCTATGTGACGGCGTTCGGCGTCGTGCTGACGCTGCCGGGCATCGCGGGTTTCGTGCTCTCGATCGGTATGGCGGTCGATGCGAACGTCCTCATCTTCGAGCGCTTGAAGGAAGAGCTCTGGGCGGGGCGCACGACGCGCGCCGCGGTCGGCGTCGGCTTCCGGCGCGCGTTCACGACCGTTTTCGATTCGCACGTCACCACGATGGTCGGCGCCGCGGTCCTCTACGGGCTCGGCACCGGCACGGTCAAAGGCTTCGCGCTGACGCTGCTCGTCGGCACCGTCTTCTCGCTCCTCACTGCGGTCAACATCACCCGCGCGTTCGTCGACGTCGTCGTCGACAACGACGTCGTGACGTCGCCCGTCGCGTTCGGCGCGTAAGGAGCGACAGCGAAGATGTTCTTCCGCAAGCTCAACTGGGATATCGTCGGCCAGCGCAACATCTGGTTCGCGATCTCCGGCGCGATCATAGTCGCCGGCATCATCGCGCTCTTCGTGCATCACGGGCTCAAGCTCGGCCTGTCGTTCACCGGCGGCACGACGATCGACGTCAAGTTCCGCGCGCCGGTCACGGAAACGAACATCCGTCAGGCGCTGGGCGCGATCGATCTGAGCGGTGTGAACTCGTCAGACAAGGCGCAGTACGCAGGATTCGTCGAGAACTCCGAGGGCATCCAACTCGCGAGCAAGCCTGAGGACAAGCTCCAAAACGATCGGGCCGTCATCTCGCTCCAAGGCACCGTGCCCGATCCCGGCCCAGTCTTCAACGCCTTGGACAAAGCTGGATTGCAGGTCGACCGCGCTCAGAGCCAGGTGACGGCCGTGGGGCCGAGCCTGTCGCAAGAATATCTCAAGAAGTCGCTGTGGGCGCTTGTCATCGCGCTCGTCCTGCAGCTGCTCTATATAGCCTTCCGATTCGGCAACCAGCTGCGCTACGGCGTCATCGCCGACCTCGCGCTCATCCATGACGTCCTCGTCATGGTCGGCATCTATGCGATCGCGAACCGGCCGGCGGACGACGCGTTTCTCGCGGCGTTGCTCACCGTCATCGGCTACTCGGTAATGGACTCGATCGTCATCTTCGATCGGATCCGTGAGAACACGAAGCTCATGACCGACGTGCCGTACGACAAGATGGTGAACACGTCGCTGCTTCAGACGATGACGCGCTCGGTCAACACGCTCGCGACCGTCCTCATCACGCTCTTCGCGCTCTACTTCTTCGGCGGCGACACGCTGAAGAATTTCGCCTTCGCGCTCATCGTCGGCGTGACGAGCGGTGCGTACTCGTCGATCTTCATCGCGAGCCCGTTGCTCGTGCTGTGGAAGAACGCGAACGATCGCTCGCGCAGCGCGCGGCGCGCGGCGATCGCGAGTTCACCGCAGCCGGCGAAGCCGAGCGGCACGCCATCGGCGGCGGCTACACCCACGCGCCGCGTTCCCCCGAAGGTGAAGCGGCAGTCAGCGCCGCCGCCGCGCTATCGCCGCAAACGGGATGAAGCGGGCGTCGAGACGCCGACCGACGGTACGAGCGTCGGCGTGCTGACGGATCCGGACGATGCAGCAGACGCCTCCGTCGACGACGGACCGCCCACCCAGAGCTAGCGGCCGCATCGCGGCGCTCCGCGATACCGCGAGGACGCGCGTCCTCGCGCTGCGTGCGCCGCTTCTCTCGAACGCACTGCTCGTCATCGCGAAGCTCGTCGTCTGGGCCGTCTCGGGCTCGGTCAGCGTACTCTCGGAAGCGGCGCACTCACTCGCCGATCTGCTCGTGACGACGATGCAGGTCGTGACCGTTCGTCTCGCGTCGCGACCTGCGGACGAGAACCACGCGTATGGTCACGGCAAATTCGAGAACTTGAGCGCGGCTATCGAAGCGCTCCTCATCCTCGCGACCGGCGCATTCGTCGTCGCGCAGGCGATCCCGCACCTCATCCATCCGGCCGAGAATTTCCCGCGCCTCGACATCGGCATCGCGCTCATGTTCGGTTCGGCGGTCGTGAACATCGTCGTGTCGTCGCGGTTGCAGTCGGTCGCGAAGCACGAGCAGTCGCCGGCGCTCTTGGCGGAGGCCGCCCAGCTGCGGGCCGACGTCATCACGGCGGCCGGTGTCGGCGTCGGTCTCCTCGCCATCCGTCTCACCGGCGCGACGATCATCGACCCGATCGTCTCGCTGCTCGTCGCCGGGCTCATCGCGAAAGCGGCGTTCGACGTGAGCGCGCGCGCCTTCGTCGACCTCACCGACGGCCGGCTTCCGCCGCAGGACGAAGCGCTTATCCGCGAGATCATCGACGAGCATCGCAGCATGTTCGTCGGCTATCACAAGCTGCGGACGCGTCGCTCCGGCGGCGGCGAGTTCATCGACTTCCACCTGCAGATGCGCGGCGACATGCCGCTGCGAGATGCGCACAACGAGTCGGACAAGATCGTCGTCGCGATCAAGCAAGCGCTGCCGCGAGCACACGTGCTCATCCACCTGGAACCCGAAGAAGGCTGACCTTTGCGAACGCGACCATACCCAAAGATAAGGGAGCGGTCGAGATTTATCTCGACCGCCGCGGTCGAAACAATTCAGCGAAGACCCAAGTAGCAGCTCCCATGACGTTGGCTAGAGGCCTATCAGCTGCCGTGTCGGGATTGGCGCTCTCGTATTTCTTGCTCGGCTGCGGTTCTACAGACGCGGGGAATCCTCCAGATTCAGCCGGCGTACTGGCGAACGTCCCGGTGAAGTCGGATGGACCCGTCTCTCTCGAGGTGTCGAGCGGTAACGCTAATGTAGACATCAAGGTTATCGGATGGGACGGTGGATACGTCAAAGTGAGTCAAACGCGGTCCGACCACACGTCAACCAAAGTGGAAGTGCTCAAGTCTTCGACCGAAGGCGGGGCGACGTTGCGGATCACCGTAACCCCGACCTCAACGCTGGTCTCGGATCTGATGCGTCTTCGGCAGCCGTACGAGTCCATCAGCGTTCGCATCCCTCGTCAGGCCCGTTTCTCCCTTACGACGTCGAACGGTGCCGTCGAGATCGATAAGGTCATCGGGCCGATCAATGTCAAGACCGATAACGGCCCCGTGACCGTTGATGATACGGGAAGCGTCGTCGACGTGGATACCCAGAACGGCCCGATCATGATCGGTGTGGCGGACGCGAGCAGGGTTCCAGACATCCGCGTCTCGCTACTAGACGGCCCGATCGAGCTGCGCGTACCCAAGAACTTCAAGAGCGACATCCAAACTCACGTGACCTTCGGTCCCGTGAACGTCGACTCGTCGATCCAGTCGGGCCCCGGAACCGTGAACCTGCGGACTGTCGCCGGCCCGATCGACGTCATCCACAACTGAAAGTCCGCGGCGGTCGAGCTGAAGCTCGACCGCTACACGTTCGTTTCGGTTAGCCAGTCGGGTCTAGGCGATGGCGGCGACGCGCTCGAGGAACCGGTCGATGCGCGCTTTTTCGAAGCGCACGCCGATCGGCGGATGCGTCTCCGGCGCATGGAAGTCAGAGCCGCCCGTCGCGACGATCCCACGTTCGTCCGCGAACGCGTAGAGGCGTTGCTCATCGTCCGGCGTCGCCGTCGGGTGGACGACCTCGACGCCGTCTGCGCCGAGCTTGTAGATCTCTTCGAGGTGATGCGGCTCGCGTAAGCGATTCGGATGCGCGATGACGCAGATGCCGCCAGAACGGTGGATGAGGTCGATGATGTCGCCGGACGTCAGGCGCTTCAGTTTGACGAAGCCCTTCTCGCCGTCTGCGAGATACTTGTCGAAGGCCTCCTGGATATTGGAGACGATGCCCTTGGCGAGGAGCGCGCGCGCGAGATGCGGTCGGCCGACGCTCGACCCGCCCTTGACCTGCGCCTTGACGTCGTCGTACGAGACGGCGACGCCGAGGCCGTTCATGCGCTCGATGATGGCACGCATGCGTACTTCGCGCTCTTCGCGCTGCTTGCGAAGCGCGGTGAGAAGCGGCGTGTCGTCCGACGTCACGCCGTAGGCCAACAGGTGCACCGTGTGCCCCGCGTGCTCCGTGTCGACTTCGAGACCCGGCACGCAGCGCGACGCGAGGTCGTCGGGAACAGGATACGCGGCGATCGTGTCGTGATCGGTGATGCAGAAGAGTTCGAGATGCTTCGCGCGGATCTCGTCGAAGACGCGCTCCTTCGGCCATGCGCCGTCGGAGCACGTCGTGTGCATCTGGAGATCGACGAGCATTTCGCTCATTTGGCGGCTGTTTGACGAAGGACGTCGGCGCGCAGGTAGCCGCGCTCGACGAGGTACGCCAGCACTTTCTCGGCGCTCTCGTCGGGGGTCTCGTCATTCGTCATGAGATGGACTTCGGGGGATTCCGGCGGCTCGTACGGATCGGACACGCCGGTGAATTCCTTGATCTCGCCGCGGCGTGCCTTCGCGTACATCTCGACCTTGCCGTCGCGCGTCTCGCAGATCTCGATCGGGCAATCCGCGTAGACCTCGATGAAATCGTCGCCGACCATCATGCGCAGCTCGTCGCGCGTCTGGCGATAGGGCGAGATCGCGGAACAGATGACCGCGACGCCGTTGCGCTCGAGCAGATGCGCCACAAAGCCGATGCGGCGGATATTCGTGTCACGGTCCTCTTTCGAGAAGCCGAGGCCCTTCGAGAGGTTCGTCCGGACGACGTCGCCGTCCAACGACTCGAATTTGCGCCCGCCCGCGCGGATGCGCTGTTCGAGGATCCGCGCGATCGTCGTCTTGCCGGATCCGGAGAGCCCGGTGAACCAGATGATGAAACCCGTGTCCGTCGTAGCCAAACTCGTATCGCTCCTCGTCAGAAGTGTGCCGGCGCTAGTAGGTCCGACCCTCATTTGTGGCGCCGCGTGACAGCCCTGTCCGTCCATGGTCCGCACGGCCCCGCATCGGCCCTTTCGAGGAATTTCGGCGGGTACGGCTAGGACCAGTAGACCGGTCGTCCCTTTGCGTGGTTCGTTCGTGAGGGACGGTGAGCTTACCGTCGGCCCCGACCGGAAAAGTCGCATGCTGCGACCCCGCTCACGGTTGCAACAGCGAGACGACGCCGCGCGTATAAGCAGACAACCGGGCGACATCTGTCGCCCCGGTTTAGGCCGACCGCGGCATGGCGGGAGTCAGCGGACATGTTCGTCGCAAGAACGATTGCGCTCATCGTCGGTTTCACGATCGCGGTCGTCGTAGCTGCAAGGCCGGCTCCGGTCGACCTTAATGGTCGACCGCTCCGTGCCAACATCGCAAGAATCATCGCGACGATCGATGGTATGAAATCGTCCGCGCCGCTGGCGACCGCAACGCTCTCGCCGGACGAGATCTATTCTAAGTCCGTCCACGAGATGCGATCACTCGCACACACCGGCAACCCGCCGTATCTCGTCTTCGACTTGCATCTCGTCAGCCACAACCTTCATTGGTATCCGCAGACGGATGACGGGCTGACGGATTGGGAAGTGAGGCTCGTCCACGCGAACGAGACCGCGGACTATCGCGTCTGGTATCGATCGAAGGACGAGCGAGCGCTCGTCCAAGACGCTGCGACGCACGCGGCTTACGAAGGCGAGTCGCCTTTCGCGCCGGAGACGACCGACTTCTCGGACATGACGGGCACGAAGTCGACACCACTGCCATCGCCCTCACCTGCCGCGGGCAAGGCAAGCGACGCGCCGGCCCAAGTCATCGGCGCGATCACCGTCAACGGAAGCCAGCATTACGCGATCGATCTCGTCGGCATGGAACAGCGTGACGGGAGGCAGACGTATCACCTCCATCTGCGTGCGTTCCGTGACGCGATGGATTATCCGCTGACGGATCTATGGGTCGACTCAAGCGACTATCGGATCGTCGGCGCGCACGGCGAGGTGACCGTGCGAGCGGTCGCTGCGCTCTTAGGCGTCGGCGTCACCGCGGACTTCGCGCAGGCTGATAAGTACTGGCTCGTCTCGACGATGGATGTGTCGCTCAAGGGCTACATCGCATTCTGGCATGCGAATACGGAGACGTCGATGACGGCATCGGTCGTGTCGATCCCGGCGACGTTGCCCGAGAGCTACTTCAAGAACGCCACGACGCCGGCGTCGGCGCATCGTTAGCGGACGGCCGCGGCGGTCGAGATAAATCTCGACCGCTCCCCGGCTTTTATTACGAGACGGTCGTCGACATCGCGGAGATCAGGACGTCCGCAACCTCGGGCCGCGAGAACTCTTGCGGAGGACGCTCGCCGGCGCGAAGCATGTCGCGGACCTTCGTGCCCGACAGCGCGACGTGGTGCGCCTTGTCGTGCGGGCATGTCTTCGTCGTCGCCATCCCCTCGCAGACGTTGCACCAGAACGAGTGCTCGAAGCGGAGGATCGTAACCCCGAGTTCGCTCTCGATGCCGTCGAAGATCTGCTGTGCGTCGAAAGTGCCGTAATACGAGCCGACGCCCGCGTGATCGCGGCCGACGATGAAGTGCGAGCAACCGTAGTTCTTGCGCGCCGTCGCGTGGAGCACCGCTTCGCGCGGCCCGGCGTAGCGCATCGCTGCCGGGAAAACTGAAAGCACCGTCCGTCCGAGCGGATAATATTTCTCGAGCAGCACGTGATAGCAGCGCATGCGGACGTCCGCGGGAACGTCGTCGCCCTTCGTCTTGCCGACGAGCGGGTGAAGGAGCAAGCCGTCGACGATCTCGAGCGCGACCTTCTGCAGATACTCGTGCGCGCGATGCACCGGGTTGCGCGTCTGAAAGGCGACGATCGTGCGCCAGCCGAGCTCTTGGAATTTCGCGCGCGTCTGCGCGGGCGTCATCGTCTCCGCCGGGAACTGCGGCGCAGGCATCTTGAGCAGCGTGATCTTGCCCGCGACATATCGAGGACCAGCCTCGAGCACAGCAGCGACGCCCGGATGCTCTTTGTCGCTCGTCCGATAGACCTTCTCGGCTTCGCGCGCCGGATCGCCCTCGAAGACCTCGTCGATCGCGATCGTCGCGATGACGTCGCCGGTCTCATCGACGAGCGCCGCGGTCGAGCCGGCTTTGACGTCCGCTCCCCTGACCGGCAGAACGATCGGCATCGACCAGATAAGACCGCTTCGCAGTCGCATGTCGTCGACGACGCTGCGATAGTCGGCCGATCCCATGAAGCCTTCAAGCGGTGAGTACGCACCGGTCGCGATGCAGATGACGTCGCAGATCGATCGATCGCTCAGCTCGACGCGCGGCATCGACCGCGCCGCAGCGAGACCTTTGCCGGCGGCATCGGCATCGGCGACTCGGTTGACGAGCGTGCCGCCGTGCGGCGCGACGAGAGCCGGTTTGGGATCAGGCACAAGGTCCTCCAGGACGCGCGAAGAGGCGTCGACGTTCTAGAACGATTCGGGGAGTTCGCACTTCAACCAGCCTCGCGACCCATCCCTGCGAAGCGAGCGACCTCATGACCATAAGATGGATACGATGGGCCACGATTTAGGAGAAGCGGCCCCACGTGCGGAAGGTGTTGCCGGGATGAGATCGACGCTCCGGACGATCGCGGCTGGTTTGAACCACGTGTTTAGGCGCGTGCATTTCGACCTTAATCAAAGCATCACCGCGACGACTTTCGTCGCGGGAACGGGTCGCAGTGGGACAGCCTGGGTCGCGAACATCGTCAACTACGATCATAGTGCCCGCTACATATTCGAGCCGTTCAATCCGTTCAAAGTGCCCGAATGCGCGGGATTTCGCTACCGCCAATACCTCCGCCCCACCGAGACGGCCGAAAAGTATGTCGGTCCTGCGCGTATAATCCTGAGCGGTCGAATAACAAACGATTGGATAGACCAGTTCAACCGCGCCGTGGTCAGCCGGCGGCGGGTCGTCAAAGAGATCCGCGCCAACCTCATGCTCAAATGGTTGAAGGAGAGATTCCCGGGCATCCGGCTCATCATGATGTTCCGACACCCATGCGCCGACGCGTACTCCCGCTTGCGCCTCGGTTGGCAGAGCCACCTCGACGAGCTGCTGGCGCAAGACGACCTCGTCGCCGATCATCTCGCGCCGTTCGTCGCCGAGATGCGCGCGGCGCGCACGCCGTTCGAACAGCACGTCTTCCTTTGGTGCGCTGAGAACTTCGTGCCGCTCCGACAGCTCGAGCCAGGCGACGCCGCATTCGTCTTTTACGAGAACTTGTGCACCGATCCACAGGGCGAGGTCAAGAAGCTTTTCGGTTTCCTGAACCGCGAGGTGACACCCGAAGTGTACGGCCGGTTGGCACAGCCGTCCGAGCTCACAAGCGAGGAGAGCGCGGTCAACAGCGGCGGCGACCTCATCGAAGGTTGGCGCAAGTCCGTCGACGCGCGACAAGCCGAGCGCGCGATCGACATCCTCCGTCTCTTCGGCCTCGATCGGATCTATTCGCTCGACACGTCGATGCCCGACGTCGCCGCAGCGACCGCGATGGTCGGCGCGCGCCCTGCACCTGCGGGCGTGGGCTGACGAGGCGAACGGGGCGCATGGGTTCGATCCGAGACTGGCTCAAAGGACAGTTGTCGCCACAGGTGCGGCAGCAGATCAAGCGCGTCGTCAATTGGCCGCCGATCATCGACGTCGGCAAGTTGAGCGATGCCGTCTTCCTGGCGGGAACGGGCCGAAGCGGCACCGGTTGGGTCGCGAACATCATCAACTACGACAACCGCTACCGCTATATGTACGAGCCGTTCTCGCCGCGCGTCATCGACACGGTCGCCGCGTTCACGTGGGGGCTGTACATCCGGCCCGACGATCGATCCGAGAAGTATATCGAGCCGGCGCGCCGGCTCCTCGAAGGCAAGGTCGGGCACTATCCGAAGCTCGATCGCGCGAACAAGCGCATGTTCGCCCGTAAACGCCTGCTGAAGGAGACGCGGGGCAACCTCTGGCTCAAGTGGCTGCGCGTCAACTTCCCAGAGGTGAAGATCGTCCTGCTCATGCGCCACCCGTGCGCTGCGGTCAACTCGCGCATCAAGCGCGGCAACCTCGTGCTCTTCGATCAATTCCTCCAGCAGCCGGAGCTGATGGCCGATCACCTCGCGCCGTTCAAGGCCGACATCGAAGCAGCGCGGAACGCGGACGAGTTCAGCAAGCGCATCTACATGTGGTGCGTCAACCACTACGTGCCGCTGCGGCAGTTCGCTGCGGGCGAGATCCACCTCGGCTTCTACGAGAACTTCGCCGAGAATCCGAACGACGAGATCCGCAAGCTCTTCGCGTTCCTCGGCGAGCCCTTCTCCGACAAGATTTACGAGGCGGTGAAGCGGCCGTCGGAAGTGACGCGGCCGGACGCCGCGATCCTCACCGGCAAGAGCATCGTCGGACATTGGCAGGAAGAGGTCGGCGCCGAGCAGACCCGCCGCTCGATCGACATCCTGCGGCGCTTCGGTCTCGACGCCATCTACGACGAACAGCCGATGCCGAAGGTCGACGCCGAGCATGCGTTTTTCTCGGCGCGCGAACCCGCTACGCGTCCCCGATGACGCGCTCGTGCATCGCGACGATTCGGTCCGCGATGCGCGGCCAATCGTAGTCCGCCGCTCTCGACATCCCGCCGTCGCGCAATCGCGCCCATAGCGCGTCGTCCTCGATGACGCGCGCGCAATCGCGTGCGAACATATCGGCGTCGTCAACCGACATGAGGTCCGAGCCGCTTTCGTGCGGCAGTCCTGAAGCGCCCGACGGTGTCGTGACGACGGGTCTTCCCGCAGCCCACGCCTCGAGCAGCCGCAGCCTCGAACCGCTCGCCGCGAGCACCGGCACCGCGATGACCTGAGCGCGCGACAATTCGTCACGCATGTCGGGCGGATTCGGCACGAGCACGAGACGCGGGTGCGCGCGCAGGCGCTCGACGAGCGCCGGCGTCATCCGCCCTGCGACGCGGACTTCGACCGGCACGCCGCCCGCCGTCTCCGGCAAGCGCGGCAGCACGTGCTCGACGAACCACATCAGGCCTTGTTGCGTCGGACGCCAGTCCATGCTTCCGGTGAGCGTGATGCACCCGCGCTTCGGCGCTGCCGAGCGAACGGTCGCATAGCGCGCGACGTCGACGCCGTTGGGGATGACGGTCGACTTCGACGCCGCGCCGGCCCAGAGTTTCTCGAGATCGTCGACATCGTCTCCGCTGCACGCCGACACGTGGATCGATCGCTCGACGATCCTACCCTCGACGCCGCCGACGCGCGCCGCGTCGATCCGGACGAGCGCGCTCATCGGCCAGCGTTCGTAGTCGGCTTGACGGCGCACGAGCGCCGACTCGCAGTTGTGCGCGTCGTACCAGACGGGCGGGCAGTGCGTGCGCGGCAGCGCCACGTGTTGGTTGAGGTCGCCGACGTGGATCGCCGCGTACGCCTGCTCGCGGCACATGCGCGCGACGTGGTCCGCTTGCGCGCGCGTCACTTGGCCGGCGCTGAAATACGAGTTCGACGGCCGCAACGCATCGGCGATGCGGAGCGCCGTGTACGCGAGGCCTTGCGGTCGCGCGAAGCTCGCGATGGACGCGCACGCTGCGGCGAATTCGGGCGGCGGCGTCGAGTCCGCTTGCTCCGCGACGACGAGATCGAGTTCGTATCGGCGCGCGACGCCGATCGCCATCCAATAGTTGCGGATGAGCGCGCCGCCGTTGAGCTTCCATGGCGCCTGCTGGACGAGCATCAGGTATCGCCGCTTCGGACCGGATCCGGAAGCGTTCATCCGGCGCGGCGTATCCCGACGGCCTCGCGATAGACGGCCGCATACTGCCGTTCGACGACGCTCATGCGAAAACGTTCGAGAAACCGTCGCCTTGCCGACTCTCCGAGCCGCGCTCGCAGCGCGTCGTCGTCGCGCAGCCTTCGGACGCCGCCGAAGATCGATTCGGGATCCGGCGCGACGAGCAATGCGTCGACGCCGTCGCGAACCGCCTCGCTCGTCGCGCCGACGTTCGTCGCGACGATCGGAAGACCGGCGCGCATCGCCTCGAGGAGCGAGAGGCTTAGACCTTCCGTGAACGACGGCTGCACGTAGATGTCGAGCGCATCGAGATACGCGTCCGCCTCGGCGAGAAAGCCGAGGCACGTCACGTTGATCGGCGCCGACGCGCGCAATTGCGCCTCGAGCGGGCCGCTGCCGGCGACGGCCCAGCGGACCGTATCCGCACCGTCGAGCCGCGCGGCATTCGCGAAATTGTCGACCCCTTTTTCTGCCGACAACCTACCGAGCATGCCCGCGACGAACTCGCCGCTTCTCCAGCCGAACGTCGCGCGCGCTGCGGTGCGAGCCGCTTCATCTGTCGCGGGGCCGTCGGCGATCGCGTTCGGCACGAACCTCGTCCGCACGCCGCGGCCGAACGAGCGCAGCATGCCGGGATCGGGCGCGGTGACGAGATCGCTCATGCCGCCGGTCATGCGATCGAGCGCGTTGTAGAGGCGAAGCTTGACGTCCGTCGTGACGAAGCCGTGGCACGTGCCGATGAGCGCCGCCATCTTCAAGCCCGACGTCCGCCCGAAACGGCCGACGATGTTCGCCTTGTAACCGTGCGTGTGGAGGACGGGCGCTTTCGCGGCATCGAGCGCATCGCGTAGCGCGCGAAGCACACGCGTGGGCAGCGTACGCTCTTCGTCGCTCAGGACGTCGACGCGGAAGCCTTCGTCGCGCGCCGTCGCGGCGAGCGAACACGGCGCGAGCACCGCGAGTCGCGCATCGACGTCGCCGGCGTCGCGCTGCGCGCGCATGAGCCAATGGATGACGCGCTCTTTGCCGTACATGACCTCGCCGCCGCCGGACGCTTCGACGAGATGCATGACCGTGACGTCGGGATCGCGCGCCATGAGGCTGGTGTTGGCAATTTCGACTCGCCATCCTTGCGGCCGGAGGGAGGCGCCGGCGGTGCACCAAACAACGACGGAACATGGCGTTCGTCTCCGAAGGCGTGAAGCAGCGGCTGCGCCCGTATTACCGCAAACTGCGCAGCTCGCTCATCGTCGACCGCAACGGCGACTGGCGGAAATCGATCTTCGTCTCATCCGGCGCGCGCACCGGCAGCACGTGGGTGTCGCAGCTCATCAACTACGACAACCGCTATCGCTACATGTACGAGCCCTTCATCTCGATGCCGCTCGGCTATCCGGAGATCCTCACCGCGCTGCCGGACAATCGCATCCTCTACCTGCGCCCCGCCGACGACAACGCGAAGTACGTCTCGCAAGCCGAATACATCATCAGCGGGCGCTTCCACCACCCGCGCACCGACATGTACAACGCGCGCTTCTTCGTCGACAAGCGGCTCGTCAAGGAAGTGCAGAGCAATCTCTGGCTCAAGTGGCTCAAGGTCCACTTCCCTTCGATGCCGGTCGTCTTGTTGTTGCGCCATCCTGTGCCGACGATCCGTTCGCGCTATGCCGAATACTTCGACCTGCCCGTCGAGCGGCGCGGTGCGATCGACGACGACGTCGCAGCGCGCAACGCGCACTATCGCGAGCTCGTCTTCGGCCAAGCCGATCTCGTCGCCGATCATCTCGAGCCGTTGCGCTCGGCGCTCGAGGCGGCGGAAACCGTCATGGAGCAACGTGCCGTCGTCTGGTGCATCCAGAACTACGTGCCGCTGCGGCAATTCGCGAGCGGCGAGATCCTGTTGACCTTTTACGAGAATTTTTGCGTCGATCCCGAGAACGAGATCCGTCGCGTCGGCGCCCACCTCGGCGACCGCATCGACGACGAGAGCCTCGGACGCTTCCTCGATCGGCTGCGCCGGCCTTCCGCGAACAGCAAGCTCAAAGCTGAGATGCTCGACGGTTGGAAGATGGTCAGCTCGTGGCAGAAGAAGGCGCCGGCGGAAGACGTCGCTCAGACGAAAGCCGTGCTCAAGATATTCGGTCTCGACAAGATCTACGACGCGTCGGAACCGCTGCCGGACGTCGGCGCCGCGAACGCGTTCCTGTGACGCCCGGTGCGCGAGCGCTCGCGTGGCGATCGCCGCAGGCGCGCGCAGGAAAGGTGTGCGTCTTCATCGATCGCGACGGCGTGGTCAACGAGCGACCGGGTGATGGGTACGTCCTCGCCTGGGAAGAGTTCCGCTTCAGACCCGATGCGATCGCCGCACTGCGCGTGCTCGCGGAAGCCCAGCTCCCGGCGATCGTCGTGTCGAATCAGAGCTGCGTCGGTCGCGGCCTGCTGAAACAAACCGGCCTCATCGACATCATGGACCGGATGACGCAGCAGCTCGAGCGCGAGAACGCGCCGCTCGCCGCATGGTATTGCTGCCCGCATGCGCCGGATGACGGCTGCGATTGCCGCAAGCCGCAACCGGGGATGCTCCTTCGCGCGATCGCCGAGTTCGGCTTCGACGCATCGCGCTCGCACATGATCGGCGACACGGTATCCGACATCGCTGCGGGCGAGTCAGCCGGCTGCATCACTCACCTTATCGATCCGTCCGACCCTAACGCATTCCTGCGCACCGTCACTGATATCGTCTGATGGTTGATGATAAAATGTGGTATGCCGAGCTTCGCTCGGAAACTGCCGAGCTTCGCTCGGCATACCACGTCAGATAAACATCAGACAAACATCAGACAAACATTATAGATTTACGATCGATTCAGCGCAGCACGGGTTCGAACGAGGGCGGCTTGACGAAGATGCCGCGCAAGAACCCGAGCGTCCACGCGATCTGGAAACATGGGAAGGCCACCGCGCATCCCAGTGCCACGCGCAACGGCCGAGTACGGTCGCGTAGCGCGACGACCGCCGCCGCATACAATAGGTAGAGCGCGAAGTCGATCCACCACCACGGCGTGAATAGCATCCCGATCGCGCCGACGAGCAACGCGGCCGGGATGAAATGCCGCACCCGCAGCTCGTGCGGGAAACGGCGGCTCGTCTGCGCTCGCCAAAAACCGTAGCCGCCCCATTGACGTATCGTCGCGCCGATGCCGCGGTTCACTTTGTAGAGGTTGGCGGACGGCACGAGCAAGAGCGTGTAGCCCGCGTCGCGCAGACGCGCTTCGAGCTCGGAGTCTTCGTTCGCGATCCATCGCTCGTCGAAACCGCCAAGCTCGAAGAGCAGCCCAGGCCTCCACGATCCCAGGTAGACGGTCTCGACGGGCACCGGTTCCTTCAAGGCGCGCACGCCGATGCGCGCGAGGCCGAGCGGATGCGTGAGGAGCTCGCCGACGACCGAACGCTCGAAATCCGGCGTCGGCGCCGGGATCTGCGCGCAGCCCACGTTGCCGAGCTGCGATGAACCGGATTCAAATGCACGCACGACGTCGGCGATGTACGTCGGACCATACGTCGTGTGCGCGTCGAGCCGGACGATGAGTGCATCGCGCCCTGCTCGCTCCGCGCCGACGTTGAGCGATATCGGGATGCGCTTGCGCGGATTGAGGACGACTTCGCCTTCGACGCCCGACGATGCGAGCCATCGCTCGACGATCTCGCGGCTCGAGTCGGTCGAACCGCCGTCGACGGCGATGAAGCGCATGCGCGAAGCGTCGAAGGTCTGCGCCCCGATGCTCGCGAGCGTCTCGGGAAGATCGACCGCTTCGTTCAGCATCGGCATGACAAGAGCGACGCGGGCCGTCATAATTAGTCCGAAAGGCTCGCAGTAATTCGCGTCGCACGCACGGTAATGTCGAGGCATATGCGCTGCGTCGCTGGGCGAGTCGGTTTTGCGGGGCACTCGAGGCGTCCTGCACGCCCGAAAATGAGCCGGCGCCATTGATCGCGCGATTTAAGCGCCGAGCCGGACGCGCAAAGCGGCGCGTCGTCGGCGTCATCCACCAGCTTCACGTAGATGCCGGCGGCGATCATCGCGCGACGACGTTCCTCGCCGGCAGCGGCCGCGGCGGCACGACCTGGATCGCCGAGCTCATCAACCACGCGAACGAATACCGGTTCATGTTCGAGCCGTTCACGTCGCGACATGTCCCCGAAGTCAAAGCGTTTCTCAATCGACAATACATCCGGCCCGGCGACGACGACCCGGCGTTCGTGAAGCCCGCGCGCGAGATCGTCGAAGGGCGCATCCGCAATCGTTGGGTCGACTACTACAACCACCGTTTTGTCGCGCGACGGCGGCTCATCAAAGACATCCGCGCGAACATGTTCCTCAAGTGGCTCGACGTCCATTTCCCAGGCATGCCGATCGTCTTGCTGCTGCGCCATCCGCTCGCAGTCGCGGCGTCGCGGCTTCGCCACACGTGGTCGAACGATCTCGCCGGCTTCCTTCGACAAGAGGCGCTCATGGCCGACCACCTCGAGCCGTACCGGCATCTTCTCGAGACGGTTCGCGATCCGTTCGAGCAGCACGTGCTCCAGTGGTGCGTCGAGAACTGGATCCCGCTTCGTCAGTTCCAGCGCGGCGAGCTGCACCTCGCGTTCTACGAGCATTTCAGCGTCGACCCGCGCGGGGAGATCGGACGGCTCTTCGCGTTTCTCGGCAAACCGTTTCCGGAGAAAATTCTCGAACGGGTCGAGCGGCCATCGCGGATGGCATGGACGGCAAAGGGCGTCGTCTCGGCGCTCGGAGATCCCGACTCGTGGCGGCCGTACGTCTCGCCGGGCGAGATATCTCGCTCACTCGACATCCTCGCGCAGTTCGGCTTCGACTCCGTCTACTCGGCCTCGTCGCTCCCGAACCGAGACGCCGCAGAATCGTTGTTTCCCCAGCCGATAGGTCTTAAGGCCTAACAACCCTGGTCCGATTGGGCCCCTTGACCCGCCTTTCTAGGGTTGACCCGTACTTTGACGTGTAATGCTCCCCAGGTAAAATGGAGCGACCACCGCGGACGCGGGGTCCCGTCGACATGCCCATATGAGGGTCTCAGTTAGAGTGAAGGTCAGCCTACTCGGCCTCGGATACATCGGTCTGCCGACCGCGGCGATGCTCGCGCTCGGCGGGCACGAGGTTTCCGGCTTTGATGTCAGCCCGCGCGTGCGCGCCGGACTGCGTCGCGGCGGCGAACATGTCGCCGATCTCGAGGTCCGCAAGCTTGCCGTCGACGCGCTAGCGACCGGCCGCTTCTCGGTCGCTGACGAGATAGAACGATCGGACGCCTACATCATATGCGTGCCGACGCCGAACGCCGTCGACGGCAGGCCCGACCTGACGTACGTCCACGACGCGACGGCAGCCATCGCCCCGATGCTGCGCAAAGGCGACCTCGTCATCCTGGAATCGACAGTACCGCCAGGGACGATGGACCGAGTCGTCGCCGGCGCGCTGCGCGAACACGGCGTCTCGCCCGACGACGTGCTGCTCGCCCACTGCCCGGAGCGCGTCATCCCTGGCGCGATCGTGCGCGAGCTCAAAGAGAACTCACGCATCATGGGCGGTCGCACGCCCGAGGCCGCGCGTGCCGCGAAAGATCTGTACGCGAGTTTCGTCCAAGCAGACATGTTCGAGACCGATTGCACGACCGCCGAACTCGTGAAGGTCATCGAGAACACGTTCCGTGACGTCAACATCGCGCTCGCAAACGAACTCGCGTTATTGTGCGAAGAGCTCGGCATCGACGCGTGGGAAGCGATCTCGCTTGCGAACAAGCACCCGCGCGTCAACATCCTCCAACCCGGTCCGGGAGTCGGCGGACATTGCATACCGATCGATCCGCATTTCCTCGCCGATGCAAACCCGTTCCTCACTGAGCTCATCCAGACCGCGCGCCGCGTCAACGCCCGGATGCCGAATCACGTCGTCCGCCGCATCCGCGAGCTCGTGCCCGAATCCCAAGCTGGCGCGAAGATCGCGCTTCTCGGCGCGTCGTATAAGGCGAACGTCGACGATTCGCGCGAGAGCCCGACCGAGCGGATCGACGAGCTGCTCCGCGAGCATGGTTACGAGACCGCGATCTACGATCCGGTCGCGTCGGGATTCAAGCGGCCGCTCGCGCCGACGCTCGAGTCGGCGCTCGAACGCGCCGATGCGCTCGTGCTCGTCGTCGATCACGACGCGTTTCGCTCGCTCGATCCCGCCGAGGTCGCGAAGTCGATGCGAGGGCGCATTATCATCGACGCGCGTAATCTGTTCGATCCGGTCCGCTGGGAACGTGCAGGCTTCGAAGTCCACACCCTGGGCCGCAGAAGCGACGCGAAGCAGCGACCCTCACACGCGGGCGAACGGCCGAAGCGCGTGACCGCAGGGATGTCATGAACGGTAAACCGACGAGTAGGACTTTGTGCCCAATGCCCCGTCTAGAAGGGGTCATGCGACCCCGGTCAACCGGGGTGAGACCGTTCCTTTCCTGGGATGCTTCGTCGGGATAGCATGGAAACTATCATGGCAGCCGACTTTCGAGAGCCAGTCCGCGTCGCTATCGTCGACGATCAGCACATCGTGCGGGAGGCTCTCGCACAATTATTGGAAGAAAGCGGGACGGCCAAGGTCGTCGGGTCGTACCGTCACACTGATAGCGCGCTCGAAGAGATCGGCAAGAACGGGGCGGCCGCCGCTATCATCGGTTTCGACGCTCAGGTCAACGACCCGATCGTCACCGTGGCGAAGCTCGCCCGGCTTCACCCGGAACTCGCGCTTTGCGCGCTGGTCGGGCCGGGGCAGCCCGGCCGCGTGCATGGGGCGATAGCAGCCGGCTGCGGCGGTGCCGTAAGCTCGAGCGCGACCCTCGACGTGGTCGTGGCGGCGTTACAGGCGCTGGCATCCGGGCAGGCTTATGTAGACCCAAAACTCGGTGGGCAGTTGCTGAGCGCCGAATTCGGCGCCCGCCACTACCGTCCGCCGGCCAGACCCAGGGAATGAAGGTGTAACGGAAGGCTATGATACTGCATCATATCACTCGAAGTATGCGTACAACGGCTCTCGTCATATGCGCCGCGCTGCTGGCATGCGGTCCGCTCGCCGCGCACGCGGCGACGACGACCCCGCCGCAGTACATCATCCATCCGAACGACCAGCTCAACGTGCAGGTCTTCGGCGATCCGACGATGTCGCAAACGGTGACGGTGCTGCCTTCGGGTGACATCAACTATCCGCTCGTCGGGATCATCCACGTCGCGGGCCAGACGCCGACCCAGGCCTCGGCTACCGTGACGAAGGCGCTCAAGAAGTACGTGCGGGATCCGCACGTCGTCGTGCTCGTCCAAGCGCAAGGCAAAGCGGACGTGCTCGTCCTCGGTGGCGTCGAACATCCGGGCAAAGTCGAGCTCACGTCGAGCGGCACGTTCACGGATGCAGTCGCTGCAGCCGGTGGGTTGTCAGCCGGTGCACAGACGTACAACGACGCGACGGTCACCGATTATGCGGGCGGTATGCAAAAGGTCTCGCTCGAGAAGATCTACACCGAAGGCGATCTCTCCGGCAACATCCCCGTGCCCGACGGATCGACGATCTTCATCCCGGCGCCCGCGACGATCGACGTCGAGGTGTCCGGCGCCGTCGACCATCCCGGCGAGATCGAGCTCAATCAGGGCGACCGGCTATCGATGGCGATCGCGAAGGCGGGCAACAGTCCGACGAGCGACGGCGATCTCAACAACATCCACGTGACGCGCCTCGCGAACGGCAGCGGTCAGTCGCAGAGCTTCAACGTGGATCTCTATCAGGAATTGCAACAGGGCAACGTCGCCAAAGACATCGTCTTGCAAAAAGGCGACGTCGTCTACGTCCCCAAGAACAAGCACGGTCTCGTGAGCCAGAACGGCAGCGCGTCGAGCAATCCGTTCTACCTGCTGCTCATCGGCGCGCGCTTGCTTTTCCCGAACATCTAACGACGTCAAAGGAGCACAGAGTAGCATGAAGCGCACTCAACAGATCGCCATCTGGGGAAGCCTCGGTGGCATGATCGTAGCGGCCCTCATCGCTGGATGCGGTGGCGGCTCCACCAGCGCCGCCCCCCCGCCCGGCGGTGGCGGCGGCCACCCGAGTCCGAGTCCCTCGCCGGCTCCGTCGGTGACGCCCGTCTTGACAGGTAACCTCAACGTCGCGATCGGCGGCGCTTACCCAGCGCCGACGGAAGCGGCAGCCGCTAATGCTCAGGTCGACTTCACGTGTGGTTGCACGGGGCAAGCTGGAACAGGAGCCGCAGACGTCAACGGCAATTTCACACTGCTGACAGTGTCGACGCCGGTGCCTGCCTCCCCGAATCCCACGTATACGATCGTGCCGGGTCGCAACTACGTAGTGATTGGCACCGCCGCGATGGGGACGAACCTCAAGGCACAGGCGTACACGATGGTATTCGCCGGCAACGACTCGTCGCGCAACCAGTACCTAATCCCGGGCGTGAATGCGTCGGACACGTATACGGCAGCCGTCACGATGTACGTCATGGCGAAGTCGGCGGCCACCCAGACGGCTTTCGATGATTGGAACTTCTTCACGCTCCAGTCGTTCTACACGCATCTGCAAAGCACGCCGACGACTCAGGAGCAGCAGCTGCTCACCGACATCATCCTACAACAAGAGGCGGGCAACACGATGTACCCCGCCAAGCCGAGATGGCGACCGAACAAGCTCAAGAACCAGACAATCGCCAACGATCTCGCCGCGATCACCCCTGGAACGGACCCGTCGTTGCCGACACCATGTCCGACTCCAGCCCCGGGCCAACCAACGGGCTGCACGAGTCCATACCCGACTCCATAAGCACAACCAAGTCGGGGACCCGGAGCGGCCGACGCTCCGGGTCTCTCGGCGCCGAAACGCTATAATACGTTCATCCATAGTAAATGATGTGGGAAACGAGAGGCACTAGCCACCATGTACCAGCTCTCCAGTAACGGCAACGGCTCCACAGTGATGCCCGTGCCGGAACGTGAGGACGAGTTCCAAAAACTGTTCGGCGCCCTGCGCCGGCGTTGGAAGCTCGCGCTCTACATCTTCGGCGCGTTCTTCCTCGCCGCGCTCGCGTACGCGATCGTGTGGCCGAAGTCGTACGTCGCGACGGTCTCCCTGATCACGGGCAACTCGGCGACGAACTTCAACGGCATCAACACGGACCTGCCGGTGCTCAACGCGCTCGTCGCGGCGGGCGGCGTCCAGTCCGTCGAGACGTACGCGACCATGATCCAGGGTCAAGACGTGGCGACCAAGGTCATCGAGAACCTCAAGCTGCGCAAAGAAGACCCGCACATCGACGCGTACAAGCTGTTGAAGTACGATATCTTCGTCGCGCCCGTGACGAACACGCAGATCGTCACGCTCGCCGCGACGTGGAAGAATGCGAAGACGTCCGCGGCCATCGCGAACGAATTCGGCAAGGTGCTCATCGAGAAGCAGCGCGACCTCATCGCCGGTCAATCTCAGACCGCGATGGACTACCTCGCGCAGCAGATCCCCAAAGCGGCGGCCGACAAGAACAAGGCCGACTCGGCGCTCGCCGATTTCCAGGCGTCGCACACGATCGGCGACATGAGCGCGCAGACCTCGAGCACGGTGAGCCTCTACACCGACAACGCGAGCAAGATCGCGGCGCTCCAGGTCGACGAGGCGCAGGCGTCCGCCTCGCTCGCGAACGTCCAAGGTCAGATGTCCGCAGGCAGCGCGACCGCGAACGGCGGCGAGAGCATTGCCGAGAACCCGGTCGTCACCCAGCTCAAACAGCAGCTCGCGCAGGTGACCACGGAGCTCGACGCCGCCCGCAAGCAGTACACGGACGCGCACCCGACGGTCATCGCGCTAGCGCAGCAGAAACAGCTGCTCGAGCAAGAGATCGCCAAGGCGCCGCAAACGTACGTCGCCTCGCGCGCGGTCGTGCCGAGCCCGGTCTTCCAGCAGAACTCGCAGCAGGCCGCCTCGCTGCAGGCGCAGATCGCCGGCGACCAGTCGCAGATCAGTCAGCTGAACGCGCAGCAGAAGCTGTTCAGCGTCCAGGTGAAGCAGCTGCCGAACACGGCGCGCGAACTCGCCGACCTGCAGCGCAACGCGCAGCTCGCTGAAGGCGTCTATGACAGCCTTCGCCAGCACTACAACGACGCGCTCGTCGCGAAGACGATGGCGCTCTCGAACGTCTCTTTCGAACAGCTCGCCGAACCGCAATGGGTGAAGACGATCCCGAACCTCGTCCTGACGATTCTCCTCGGGTTCGTGCTCGGCATCATCCTCGCGATCGCCGGCGTGTTCACGGTCGACTTCTTCGACAACAGCCTCAAGGACGAGAACGACGTCCGCCGCGCGCTGCCGTGGCCGGTCCTCGCGCAGGTCCCGCAGCTCGATGCGACGAGCCGCCGCGGACAGGCGCGTCTGCCGATGCTCCGCGCGCTGACGATCGAAGCGTACCTGCAACTCGTGACCTCGTTGCGCTTCGCATCCGATAAGCCGCTCCGCACGCTGGCGGTGACGAGTCCATCGCAGGGCGACGGCAAGTCGACGGTCGCGCTGTCGACGGGAATCGCGATGGCCGAGATGCGGCCGCGCGTCCTCATCATCGATGCGGACATGCGCCACCCGACGCTGCACGAGAAGCTCGGCGTCGACGGCGGCCCGGGTCTTGCCGACGTCCTCGTCGGCGAGAGCAAGGTCGACGACGTGATCGTCTCGACGCGCTTCGCGGGTCTCGACTTCTTGCCCGCGGGCTCGCAATCGCCGAACCCGATCAAGCTCATCCAGTCGTCGACGTTCGACGAGATGGTCGAACATCTCCAAGCGAACTACCAGACGATCATCTTCGACACGCCGGCGCTGCTGCCGATGGTCGACGCCGCCGCGATCGCGCAGAAGTGCGACGGCACGATCATGGTCGTCGCCGCAGGCCGGACCGACACGCGATCGGCGAATCGTGCGCTTCAACGGCTGAGCGTCGTCGAGGGCGCTTCAGTCATCGGCGTCGTTATAAACCGCGCGACACCGAACGCGCGCGACAGCGCCTACGTGCTGCAGTCTGGTTCACAGCTGCCGCTCAGCGGCGAGCTCGAGACGGCGTAGCCGTCAAGAGCGAAGCGTTGAGCCGATGGAGCGCGACGTGACGACGGGCGGAGCGATCCGCCACGAGCCGAGTACGGACCGACCCGCACGCGAGAGCGTGCGAGTCGCGTCCGATGCCCTCATCGCGCTCGTCGCCGCGCTTGCTGCCGCCGCCCTGTCCGTGGGCCTCGTGCCGCTGCAGACGCAGACGGTTCTGTCGATCGTCGTCACCGCGTCCTTGATCGTCCTTGCGCTTGTCATCACCGGGAACTACCGGCACCAAGGCGCGCAGCTCCAAGAGGCGGCGCTCCGTCTGGCAGCCGCGTGCGCACTCGCGGCAGGCGCGCTTGCGCTCTTCTCGCTCGTCGCGAACGCGAACGTGTTCGCTCCGCAAGTCAGCGTCACGGCCGCGAGCCTCGCGTTTCCGATGCTGCTCTTCGCGCGTCTGTGGAATCGGGTCCGCCGGCGCTCGGTCAAGGCGCCCGGCGCGTCGCGGACGATCGTCGTCGGCGCACGCGATGCCGCGCGGGCGGTGATCCGTCTCCTCGACCAGCGCGAATCGCTTCCGTTCGACGTCGTCGGCTGCGTCGATGATGATGTGGCGACGCGCAGCGTCGAGGGCGTTCCCGTGCTCGGCAAACCCGCCGATCTCGGCGCGCTGATCGACGCGCACTCGATCGAAACGATCATCGTCGCCGCGACGTCCGCGCGACGCCGCCTCGTCAAAATCGTCATGGCCGCGTGTGCCAACGCCGGCGGCCGGCGTCCGGCCGTCAAGGTGCTCCCTCACCTCGATCAGCTGCTCACCGGCAGGGTCGAGTACTCGCCCGTGCGTGACGTGCGGCTCGAGGATCTGCTCCAGCGCGATCCGGTCGAGGTCGATCCTTCTCGCGTCGCACCGCACCTCGAGAACCGCGTCGTGCTCGTCACGGGTGCGGGGGGCTCGATCGGCAGCGAGCTGTGCCGCCAGATCTCGCGCTTCAACCCGAAGCTGCTCGTGCTCGTCGGCCACGGCGAGAACAGCCTCGTCGCGATCGACCAAGAGCTGCGTACCGAACTCGGCTTCACGAAGACCGAGGTCGCGCTCGCCGACGTCGCCGACGGATTCCGCGTCCGCAGCATCTTCTCGCAGTACCGGCCGCATATCGTCTTCCATGCCGCTGCACACAAGCATGTACCGATCCTCGAGTCGAACGTGTGCGAGGCGGTGCGCAACAACGTCTTCGGCACGCACGCCGTCGCCCTCGCGGCGGCAGCGGCAGGCGTCGCGAAGTTCGTCATGATCTCGACGGACAAGGCGGTCAACCCGACCAGCGTCATGGGCGCGACGAAGCGCGTCGCCGAGCTCATCTGCCAATCGTTCGAGCGCCGAACGGGCACCGAGTTCGTCTCGGTCCGCTTCGGCAACGTCCTCGGCAGCCGCGGAAGCGTCATCGACGTGTTCAAGAAGCAGATCGAGATGGGCGGCCCGCTCACCGTCACGCATCCGGACATGGTGCGTTACTTCATGACGATCCCCGAAGCCGTCGCCCTCGTCCTCGACGCGACGGCGATCGGCCGCGACGGGCAAGTGTGCGTGCTCGACATGGGCAAACCGGTGAGCGTCGTGGAGCTCGCTGAAAACCTCGTGCGGCTCTGCGGCCTGCGCCCGTACGACGACGTCGACATCGTGTTCACGGGGATCAGGCCGGGCGAGAAGCTGCGCGAAGAGATCTTGACGTCGCACGAGCTCGACAACCCGGACGAACATCCATCGGACGATCCGACCGCCCACGAGCGGCTCTTCGTCGCACAGCAGGAGCGTGTCGTCTACGAGAAGCTCGTCGGCATCCTCACTGACCTCGAAGTCGCCGTGCGCACGCCCGACGCCCAGACGGTCATCGCGACGCTGCGGCGTCTCGTCCCGAGCTTCGTGCCGGGCGATCATCTGCGTGGCGACGACGCAGAGTCGGCGACGCATGTGACGCCGCTCGACGCAGCCGGTCCGCTCGCGCCGCCACCGGGCGAGGCCGATACTATTGGAGAGGCGCCCGAGCAGGCGCCAGTCCAGGCGCAGCGCGCAAACGTCGTCAGCTTAGAAGAAGCCCTCGCGGCTCGGAGTGCCGGCATCGATGCAAGTGATCAGGCCGAAGTCGGACGGCCTTAGCCATGCGGCGGCGCTCAAAGAGCGCATAGTCGCTCGAACGGCTCGGGTCGGCGTCGTCGGCGCGGGCTACATCGGCTTGCCGCTCGCGGTCGCGCAGGCGAAGGCGGGCTTCACCGTCGTGGCCGTCGATCAGAATCCGATCCGCGTCGCGCAGCTCAACCAGGGTTCGAATTATTTGCGCGATGTCGACGACGCGGACCTCGCCGCGGTCGTGACGCGCGGGAAGCTGACCGCGACGACCGAGCTCGACCGCATCGGCGACTTCGATGTCGTCATCATGTGCGTGCCGACGCCGGTGACCCTCCACAAGGACCCCGACACCGCGTTCATCCGCAAGATCGGCGCGGAGATCGCATCGCGGCTGCGACCGGGCCGGCTCATCACGCTCGAGAGCACCTCGTACCCCGGCGTCACCGAAGAGCTGCTGTTGCCGATCCTGTCGACGAGCGGGCTCAAGGTGGGCGAAGATTTCTTCCTCGCGTTCTCACCGGAGCGCGTCGATCCGGGCAACGCGCGGTACGTCACCGTCAACACGAACAAGGTCGTCGGCGGCGTCACCGAAGCATGCCTCGACGTCGCTTCGACGTTCTACCGGCAGACGATCGACGAGATCGTGCCCGTCACGAGTCCGCAAGTCGCCGAGCTCTCGAAGGTCTTCGAGAACACGTTTCGCGCCGTGAACATCGCGCTCGTCAACGAGATGGCGCAGCTGTGCGACAAGATGGGCATCAACGTCTGGGAAGTCCTCGACGCGGCATCGACCAAACCGTTCGGGATGATGCGCTTCAACCCAGGCCCCGGCGTCGGCGGCCACTGCATCCCGCTCGACCCGTTCTACCTGACCTGGAAGGCGCGCCGCTACGACTTCCACATGCGTTTCACCGAGACCGCCGCCGAGATCAATCTCGCGATGCCGTGGTTCGTGCGCGAGAAGCTGCGCCGCACGCTCAACGAACGCGGCACGCCGCTCAAGGACGCGCGCATCCTCCAGATCGGACTCGCCTACAAGCGCGACGTCGAAGACTGGCAGGAGTCGCCCGCGCTCCGCGTCCTTCATCTGCTCGAGGACGACGGCGCGATCGTCGAATACCACGATCCGCACATCCCGAGCATGCGAGAAGAAGACGGCAGGCTGCGGCACTCCGCGCTGCTCACGCCCGACGCGCTGTCGCGGGCGACGTGCGTCCTCATCACGACCGACCATAGCTCGATCGATTGGGATTTCGTCGTGCGCAACGCGCGGGTCGTCCTTGACACGCGCAATGCGACGCACCATGTCGAGGCAGGCAGGGAGAAGATCGTCCTGATATGACCGTCTCTCCCACCACCATGAGCGGCGAGAAGTCGAAGGTCGCATCCGTCGCAGGCATGCGCATCCTCGTCCTCGGCTACACGCGTTTCGCGCTGCGCCAGACCGCGATGTTCGAAGCGCGCGGCGCGCGAGCGACGTACGTCAAGCGCAACTTCGCGCTGCGGGCGCTGCCGCTCGTACCGATGTGCGACGTCGTCTATCAGGTCGGCGGGCCGATCGTGCCGCGCTCGGTCTTCGACGCGTGCCGTTTCTTCGGCAAGCCGATCGTCAAGCATTGGCTCGGCTCCGACACGATGCGCCTCCACGATCCGAGCGTCCAACGTCAAAGCTCGGCGAAGTTCGTCACGAACTGGGCGGACGCGCCGTGGCTCGTCGACGAGCTGAAGGCCGCAGGCGTCGACGGTCAGACCATCGGGCTTAGTCCGATCTCCGTCACCGCCGAACTGCCTTTCCCGCCCGCACCGCTGCGCGTGCTGTGGTTCTTGCCGGAGGATCGATTCGAGTTCTACGGGGGCCAGATGGCGCTCTCGGTCGCGCGCGCGCTGCCGTCTCTCAAGTTCATCTTCGTCGGCTGCGAACGCCGCGGAAGGCCGGCGCCGCCGAACGTCGACTACGTCGGATTCTTGGACGAGATCGACGACGCGTATGCCAAGACGCACGTGCTCGTGCGGATGGCGGACCACGACGGCCTCTCCCAGATGGTGCTCGAGGCGCTCAACCACGGCCGCTACGTCATCTGGAACTATCCTTTCCCCGGCACGCTCAAGGCCTCGGGCGAAAGCGACGTCATCGCTCATCTGAGCGGTCTCGCCGCGCGCATGGCCGAGGGCGGGCTCGGCTATAACGAGGCGGGCCGGACGTCGGTTCGCACCGGTTATTTGGGGGACATCATCGCGGACCACATCTGCGAAGGGATCCTAGCCGCTACGAAGCGGCGGCAAAACGGAGTCGCACTCTCGTGATCGACACACGCGCCATCGTCTATCGGCCGTTCTGGCCGGTCTTCTGGAAATGGACGGCCATATCGCTCGGCGTCGGCGCCTACGTCCTCATGGCGTTCATCGGGTTCAACCTTGCGATGGCCCCGACCGGCTGCCCGATGTTCTGGAACGTCTTCGCCATCTATTGCGGCTCGCACACCGGCATGGCGCTCGCGCTCTGCTTGTTCATGACGCCGCTCGCGGCGTATTTCGCGATCAAACGCCCGTGGCTGTTCCCGGTCTCGCTCTACGCGCTGCTCGTGCCGTCGGACTCGTACCTCAATTTCACATCGTTCACGGGCGGCAGCTCGCTGACGAAGGTCGCTGCGATCCTCGCGACCGGCTCGATGATGTGGTACCTCGCGCGGAACAAGCGCTTTGCGGATCCGGGCAAGGCGGTCATCGCGTGGCTCGCGTACGGCAGCTACGCGTCGCTCACCATGCTGTGGGGCTACCAGGTCGACATCGGAACGTTGACGCTCTGGGGCACCCTGTGGCAGCTCATCTTCTTCTACGTGATCCTCGCGGTCGCGCGCATCGAAGAAGACGAGTTCCGGATCGTCATGGTCTCGTGGCTCATCGGCTGCATGTTCGCGTCGGTGTTCGGCGCGACCGTCTTCGGCTTCGGCGGCGCGAAATTCGATAACGCGGGCCGGCTCAAGGCGCATTTCAATCCGGACAACAAGCTCCTCTCCGACCTCTTCTCGGCCTCGTTCGTCTTCCCGGTCGCGCTCGTCACGATGTACATCCTGCGCGCGCAGTGGGGCTTGAAGAAGATCGGCCTTCTCATGGTTTTCGCGATCCTGATCGTCGGCCAGTTCGTCGTCGGGTCGCGCGGCGGTATCCTCGCCGACCTCCTCGTGTGCGTCTACTACTTCTTCAAGGGGCGCTACCGCGGGCAGCTCTTGTTCCTCGCCGCGCTCGCTTTCACGGTGAGCTTCGCGTTCCCGACGGCGACCTGGGGGAGGTTCCTGAAGCCCGACCCTTCGGGCGGCTCGGGGCGCATCGAGATCTGGAAGGTCGGTCTCGCCGCGCTCAAGGACAACTGGCTCTTCGGCGGCGGCTTCGCGCAGTTCGAGAACTTGTACGACAAGTATTTCCTGACGGTCTGGAACCAGTTCTACGAGCACTGGCACCGCGGCCCGCATAACATCATCCTGCAGGCATGGGTCGAGCAGGGCCTCATCGGCCTCGGCATCATGCTGCTCGCGTGGTGGATGACGTACAAGTCGATGGCGCACATCCCGAAAGGCCACCCGCGTTACGACGAACGCGTGGCGGTCGAGGCGGGCGTCTTCGGCGCCTTCGTCGCGGCGATCTTCGTCGGCGTCATGCTCTCGAAGTTCACATTCTGGATGTACACGATCGTGTCGCTCTATCGCCAGGTCACGCTGCGTTCCGTCAACGCGAGCCTCGCGGCGAAGGCGCCGCTCGATCGGGTCGTCGTTCTCGATACGGGGCCGCCGCCCGAACTCGAGCCGCTGCCCGTGCCCGGCCCGGCCAGTTGAAGCGCGCAGAGTTCCTGCCGTATTGCCGGCCGGCGCTCGGCGCTGACGACATCGCTGCGGTCGTCGACACGCTCGAACGCGGTTGGCTGACGACCGGACCGCTCGTCAAGCGGTTCGAAGCTGATTTCGCCGCCGCGTGCGGCGTCAAGCACGCGATCGCGCTCAACAGCTGCACCTCGGCGATGCATCTTGCGCTCATCGCGCTCGGCGTCGGTCCGGGCGATGAAGTCGTCTTGCCTGCGCTCAGCTTCGTCGCGGCCGCGAATCTCGTGCTCCAGCTCGGGGCCGAGCCCGTCTTCTGCGACGTCGAAGCCGATTCGCTCTGCTCGACGGTCGCGACGATCGACCGCGCGACGTCGCCGCGGACGAAAGCGATCGTCACGATGCACTATGCCGGACGGCCCGCCGCGGCTGCGCCGATCTCGGCATACGCGCGCTCGCGCGGCATCAGCGTGCTCGAAGACGCGGCGCTCGCGGTCGGCACGCTCGACGACGGCCGCTGGCCGGGCTTTTGCACCGACGCTGCAGCGTTCAGTTTCTACGCGACCAAGAACGTGACGACCGCCGAGGGCGGCATGCTCGTCACCCGCGACGACGAGATCGCCGAGCGCGTTCGCAGCCTGTCGCTCCACGGCATGGACAAGGACGCATGGAAGCGCTACGAGCGCGGCGGCGCGTGGCGCTACGACGTGCTCGAGACCGGCTACAAGTACAACATGCCGGACATGGCAGCCGCGATCGGTCTCACGCAGCTCGCGAAACTGCCCGCGAACCAGAAGCGCCGCGACGAACTCGCGGCAGCCTATGTCGCCGGGCTCGAGGATGTCCCAGGCGTCGCCGTCGCGGCCTTGGGCTCGATGCGAACGAATGACCGGCACAGCTGGTGCGTGTTCCCGATCCTCGTCGACGAACAGACGGCGGGCATCTCGCGCGACGCGCTCATCGAGGCGCTGCGCGACCGGAACATCGGCACGAGCGTCCACTATATCCCGTCGCACCACTTCACCGCGTACAAGCACCGGCGCCACGGACCGCTGCAGGTGACCGAGGCAGAGTGGCTCAAGCTCGTCTCGTTGCCGCTCTTCCCGGGGATGAGCGACACGGATGTCGCCGACGTCGTCGCAGCGATCAAGGACAGCGTACCGGCTGCCTCGCGCTCGCGCGTCGGTCTGTGACCGCGCTAACCCGCCCGCTGCGATAGCCGGCACACTACCCCACCGGTTCACTCGAGAGTGAGCCGCCGCATGGATAGACCCATCGCCAATCCTTATGATTGGCGTGACTACTCGTCGTGGGGACGGGCCGCGCTTACGCGGTCCGCGTTGTGCTCAACTGCGATCATCGCTCGGATTTTTACGACTAGCAAGCGCGATAGCCGCGTTGTCGGCCGTATTTCTTGTCGGCGGCTGCGGAGGCGGCGGGGGCGGCAGCAGCGTCGTCCAGCCGGTGATCGTTCCGCAGAAGAAGCCCACCCCGACCCCGACCCCGTCCGGTGCTCCCTCGCCGACGCCGACACCGTCGTCCACGCCGCATCCGTCGCCGACGCCGAGCAGCACGCCGACGCCGAATCCGACCGCGACGCCGACGCCGCATCCGACCGCAACGCCGACACCGCATCCGACGCCGACGTCGACGCCGCAGCCGACGCCGACCCCCGGGCCGATCTCGATGATCCACGTGCACACGTGGCAAGACCTGGCTACCGGTGACGGCAATCGCCTGTCGTCGTGGACCCAGACGACACCGTGGCTCGACTACGTCGACACCGACGCGCAAGATTCTCTCGCGATGCACGACGCCGGTCTGACCGTCGCCTTCTACACCATACCGAACCGCCAAGGCCCTGGCGATCCGATGTATTCGAACGACGAATCGACATTCGCACACGACTGCTCCGGTAACCGCATCGATTCGCTCGGGGTCGGCGTCGGCCGCTACCTCATGGATCCGCACTCGACCGATCTCGGCGGGATGTGGGAATCGTACGTCCAGAGGATGGTCGGCAACGGCGCTTGGATCGACTACGTCTTCGAAGACAAGGCCGATAACATCAATAAGACAAGCGCGCCGCCGTGCAATTTCGACCAGACCGATTGGACGAACGCGAGCAACCAGCTCGACTCGTACATGACCTCGCACATCATCTACAACTCGCTGAGCAACACCGGCTCGCAAAACGGTCAGCCGACCGTCGCTCCCTCGATCGCGCTCAACCCGGGGGCCGCCGGCGGCATGTCGGAAGACTGCTACTCCAAACAGGACAACACGCTGCGCACGAAAGTCTCGTGGCAGGCGACCGAACTGACCGAGATCGACATGGCGAACTCCCAGAAGTTCTTCGTCTGCAACGGCGGCATGTCGACCGCCGGATCGACGGCGATCCAAGCGCGCCTCTATCAATACGCGTCGTATCTGCTGACCTACGACCCGAACACGACGTTCTATATGACGCACTATGGCGACTACTCCGGCCTGTTCGTCTATCCGGAAGTCCAGCTTGTGGCGAAGCAGCCGGTCATCGCGGAGCCGTCGAACATCGCATCGCTGCTCCAATCGGGCGGCACGTACGCGCGACAGTACCGAGCGTGCTACGTCGCGGGCAACTTCGTCGGCCCGTGCGCAGCGGTCGTCAACAGCGGCAGCGCGGGCATGCAGTCGCAGCCCTTCCCGTATCCGGGGCAATACGCTCACACGCTCGTGCTGAGCGGCAGCGGCGTGCTCGACGGGGGTTCGATCGCGACGAACGGCCCCGCGCCGCCTTCGTCGGTGGCGCCGAGCACAGCGGTCATCGCCTTCCCGTAGGTCGCAAGTCCCGCCGTTTCGGCGGGTGGCCTAGACGCGCGGCGTGAAGCGAACATCCCGTGACGCCGTTCCCCACATTCGATAAGGCTCGCACAGCCCTCACGGAGCGAGCGGTGATCTTCGCGCGTCGCGCGGGCCGCCTTTTCCCGCGCGTCTATTTCGATCGCGACGGCGACTACCGCCACACGCTGCTGCTCGTCGGCTCCGGACGCAGCGGAACGTCGTGGGTTCCCGACGTCATCAACTACGATCACTCGTATCGCTATCTATACGAGCCGTTCCACTCCAAGCACGTGCCTGCCGCGCGCGACTGGCTTCCGCGGCAGTACGTCCGCATCGACGACGACGAACCGCGGCGCGTCGACCTTGCGACGAGCATCTTCACCGGCCGCTTGCGCAATGCGTACGCCGACGCGTACAACCGCTGCGTCGTCGTCCATCGTCGCCTTGTCAAAGACACGCGGCTCCAACTCGCGCTCGGTTGGATCCGCAAACGCTTCGTCGGGATGCCGATGATCTACCTCATGCGGCATCCATGCGCGGTCGTCAACTCCCGCATCCAGCTCGGGCGCGATTGCGATCTCGCGCGCATGTTCTTCTCGCAGCCCCAGCTCATGGAAGATCACCTCGGGCCTTTCCGCACCGAGATGGAGCGCGCGCGAGACGATTTCGAGCGGCACGTGTTCATCTGGTGCGTCGAGAACTACGTGCCGATGCGCCAGCTGCACGCCGGCGACGCGCATCTCATCTTCTACGAGGACGTCTGCGAGAATCCCGAAGGCGAGCTGCAGCGGCTCGCTGCATTTCTTGGCGCCGCCTTCGACGAGCGCGCGATGCGCAACGTCGGCAAAGCGTCGGTGCAGGCGCGCAAATATCACGGCGGCCGCACGAGCGCGATCGTCACGGGCGCGAGCCTCGTCGAAGCGTGGAGAGCGTACGTCTCACCCGAGCGTGCGAAACGTGCCATCGAGATATTGCGTTTGTTCGGCCTAGAGGCTATCTACGACGAAGACCCCAGGCCGCGCGCTCACAGCGCGGACGCGATGTTCTCACAGAGTTCTAACGGACCCACGGTGCAGGCGTCCCGCTGATCATCACTGAAATCACGAAGCCGGAACGTTTCGACTGAAAAGGAGAGCCGGGCTTGGGTAAACGTGGTTCTATGTTGAGCAGATTGAGCGAACGCTGGCGGCCGGTGTATCGGCCGCGCTGGAATTCGCTCCGGAGCAGGCTCATCTTCGAGACGAACAACGACTACCACAGCGCGGTATTCCTGTCGGCGGCGGCGCGGACGGGAAGCACGTGGATCTCCGAGACGATCAACTATCGCAACGACTACCGCTACCTGTTCGAGCCGATCTCGCTCTATCGATATCTGTTGACCGACCGTTACCGCCCGCTCTTGCCAGGACCGGAAGAAGGCATCATCGCGCGTTCGCCCTACCATTTCGTCCACGACCGCGAACCGATCGACACGCGCCTCCAGTATATCCGCCCATCCGACGACGATCCCGAGCTGCGCGCGCGCGCCGATGCCGTGCTCACGGGCAAATTCAAGAACCCGGCGGTCGACCAATACAATTACACGCCGCGAATGGTGTTCGCGAGGCGGCTCATCAAAGAGACGAAGTCCGGTCTGTGGCTGCGCTGGCTGTACGAGCAGTTCCCCGGCCTGAAGATCATCCACCTCATCCGCCACCCGGTGCCGACGATCCAGTCGCGGCTCGAGGGCAAGGCGGACAACGATCCGTCGCTGCGCATGCGCTACTTCCGCAAGCTCATCTTCGGACAGCCCGACCTCGTCGCCGATTGGCTCGAGCCGTTCCGCGGCTTGCTCGAATCCGCGACGACCGTGTTCGAGCAGCGCATGGTGGTCTGGTGCATCCAGAACTACGTGCCGCTGCGCCAGTTCAAGCCCGGCGAGATCCATCTCGCGTTCTACGAAGATTTCTGCATCGAGCCAGTCGAGTCGCTGCGCAAGCTCTTCACGTACATCGGCGAGCCGACCGACGATCGCACGATGATGCGTGCGCTCAGCAAGATGAACGCACCGTCATCGACGGTGCACGGCCGCACGATGGGCGAGATCGCGGGCTCCGGCCGGATCGACGGCATGCGGCAAGTGTCGAAGTGGCAGGCGCGCGCGACCGAGGAACAGATCGCGACCGCCGATCGTTTCCTCAAGGCATTCGGCATGGACGCCATATATACGGTGACCGATCCTCTACCCCGACAAGGAGGTACTCTTGCGCTCAGTCCGTCTCATTAGACTTATCGCAATCATATTTCTCGCGTTCTTCATCGCGAACTGCCAGAGCCATCAGACGAGCTCGGCGGCGTCGAACGGCGTGCCGACGCACGTGCTCTCGTACACGTTCTTCGGCGTCAACGGCGTGCCGAAAGGCGAACCGACCGTCGACATCGCGAGTGCGGCTAAGTGGACGACGTGGGCGATGTCGAACATCCCGATGTCCAAGCAGCTGCACGCTGCCGGCATGAAGACGATCTTCTATACGAATCCGAACCGCGTCGCGCCACGCGACAAGGCGATCTACTCGAGCGACGAGAGCCAGTTCGCGCACGATTGCTCGGGCAAGCGCATCCTCGTTCAGAAGGGCGAAGAGCGCTACCTCACCGATCCGACGTCGCCGGCCGCGCAGAGCGCTTGGAAGTCGTTCGCGAATCAGGCGATGAGCCAAGGTCAGTTCGACGCGATCTTCGACGACACCGCAGCCTCGACCGGCTCGCTCTCCGGCTTGCCGTGCAATTTCGACGAGAGCAAATGGATCGACGAGCACGTCGCTTTCGTCCAGTCGCTCGGCGTGCCCGTCATGGTCAACGCGCTCGGCGACGGCGATCTGCCGCACCAAGGCAAGGGCGCGAGCGCGACCTACAGCGTGAGCCCGATCCTCCAGATCGTCGCGCGCGCCAGCAACGTCATGGGCGGCACGTTCGAAGACTGTTACGCATCGCCGAGCCACGCGTCGAACAAGGGCGGCGACGTGACCGCCGGATCGTATTGGGAGCAGACCGAGAACACCGAGCTCGCCGTCGCGCGGCTCGGCAAGATATTCGTCTGCAATCAGCGCGCCGCGCACGAGGCGATGGCCGACGCGATCCCCGCGCGCACCTTTGCCGAGGCGTCGTTCCTGCTGACGTACGATCTGAAGTCGAGCATGATCCGCACGCAGTTCGTCTCGCCGTCGTGGTTCAACCTCGGCCCCGAGATCGAGCTCGTCGCTCTCGATCCGGTCGTGCCGACGCCGCAGACGGTCGACTCGCTGCGCTCGTCGAGCGGCGCATACGGTCGCGAGTACCGCTCGTGCTACATCGCGGGTTCGCCCGTCGGACCTTGCGCCGCCGCGGTCAACCCGGTCGTCGGCGGGTCGCGTCCGTTCCCGTTCTCAGGCTATACGCACACGATGGTGCTGCAGGGTGCGGGGATACTCGACGGCGGAACGATCACGTCGAACGGTCCGGCGCCCGGATCGATCGCTTCGCTCACCGGCGTCGTCGCCTTCAAATAACGCGTCCTCGCCGCGTTGATGATCGAACCCGCTCCCGACCCCGTAGCGGTCGAGCTTTAGCTCGACCGCCGCGGTCTCTGGAGTCGTCGCGGCGGGAGCATGTCGCTCTCGCGGGCACGCGGCGATCCGGGAAATACTTACCTTCCGCCGCTGTCTTCGGCGCCTCTCGGCGCCTCAGAACACCCGCTTAGAGCGACATGCTCCCGCCGCGCCTGTCAACACTCGTCCGCCCGACATGGCGCCGAATGCCGTCGGCCCGGCGAGGGATCGCCTCAAGCGGGGCTTGTGAGGCGGCGAAAGCCGCCGAACAGAGCGGCGTAGGTAAGTCTGACCCGATTCGAGCCGCGTCCCCGCGAAGGCGATACCCTCGCCGGGCCGACATCGAGATCGACGCATTGAGAAGGTCGAGGGCAGATACATTACATAGGTGGCGGCGATGAGGCGCGTCTTGCTCGTCGCGTATTACTTTCCGCCGCAGCCGAAGGCCGGCGCGCTGCGGCCGAGCTATCTCGCTGCGAACCTCAAAGAGTTCGGGTGGGAGCCGACGGTTCTCACCGTCGATTTTCCCGGCGATCCCGGGATTGATTGCAAGATCGTCCGCGTCAAGCAGTTGGGGAAGAGCGCCAAACTCGATTTCGTGGCGGCCGGCGAGGCCGCCGCGAACGCGAAGCGGCGTTCGGGGTTCGAACGTGCGCTGCGCGACGCCGCGCGCAACATCGTGTATTTTCCCGACGATGCGGTCGGCTGGTTGTGGCCGGCGCGGACGGAAGCGCTGCGACTGACCGCGCAAGAGCGCTATGACGCCGTCATCAGCACTGCGCCGCCGCCGTCAGCGCATTTCGTCGGACGCGCGGTCAGCGTGTCGCGTCGGATCCCTTGGGTCGCCGACTACCGGGATCTGTGGAGCGGGCCGGCAGGTCCGTACTTCGATCGCGAATTCGGCCCGCTCAAGCGCGCGTACTCGTACGCATGGGAGCGCTGGCTTCTGCGCCGCGCTACGTCGCTCACCGCGCCGACGATGGCGCATCGCGACGCGCTCGCCGAATACTTCGGCCGCCCCGACGCGATGATGATCCCGAACGCCGCCGACATGGCCGCGTGGCAGGGCATCGACGCGCCGCCGCCGCGCGAGTTCCGCATCTGCTACGCCGGCAAGCTCTACGCGAAGCTGCGCACGCCCGATGTCGTTTTCGCCGCCGTCGCGCGATTGCGCCGATCGAACGCGCTCGTCGGCCGCGCCGTGCGTTTCGATTTCTTCGGCGAGGATCCCGAGCTGGTCACCGAGTCGGCCGACAGGCACGGCGTGCGTGACGCGGTCGTCGTGCACGGCGAGGTCGACCGCCGGTCGGCCCTCACGGCGATGCGCGCGTCTGCGGTGCTCCTGCTCTTGCTGAACACGGCGGGCGACCTCGACCACATCGAGATCGCCAATCCAGGCAGCAAGATACTCGAATACTCCGGTGCGAGGCGGCCGATCCTCGCTGTCGGCGCAGCCGGCAACGCGGTCGAACGGATAATCCGCGAATCGGGGCTCGGCGTCTTCGCGAGCGATGAGTCCGCGTGCGCATCCGCGCTCGCGGCGCTGTACGATGATTTCCGCGCTGGCAAGCTCGAGCCCGTGCCGCTTCCGGGGTGGCATCCGCCGACGCCCCGCGATCTCGCCGGCGGGTTCGCATCGATCCTCGACCGGATCGCAGACGACTGATGTGGCCGACAGCGACCGCGCAGGCCGGTACGGAAGACGCGTTGTAGTCAATCGCGTGGACGCATTGACGCCGATCGATTTCGGGCGCCGCTCGGCGGACAGATGATCGCACGCGCGAAGTCGGCGCTCAAGCAGGTCTACCTGCGTGCGAAGAGCGCCGCGATCGTCGATCGCGGCGCCGATCTTAAGGCGACGGTCTTCCTCGCAGGCGGCGCGCGCAGCGGAACGACGTGGCTCTCCGAGCTCATCAACTACGACAACTCGTACCGATACATGTTCGAGCCCTTCGGCGTTCGACAGCTCGGCGATTTCTGGTACGGTTCGTACCTACGGCCGGACAACGCGGACGCCGCGACGCGCGAACGCGCGGAGTTCATCCTCAGCGGCCGTTTTCACGATCCCTGGGTCGATCAGTTCAACAAACGCCTCTCGGTCGAGCGCCGGCTCGTCAAGGAAGTGCGGGCGAACCTCTGGGTCAAGTGGCTGCGCACGCAGTTCCCGCAAGTGCCGGTCGTGCTCATCATGCGTCACCCGATCCCCACCGTGCGATCGCGCTTCAAGAGATATTTCGATGCGAAAGACCGTTCGCTCGTCGACACCGACCCAGCGAAGCGGACCGCGGAGTTCCGCCATTACCTGCTCGATCAGCGCGAACTCGTCGAAGACCATCTCGCGCCGTTCAAAGACGTCATCGAAAACGCGCAGAGCGTGTGGGACCAGCGGCTGCTCATCTGGTGCGTCCAGAACTACGTGCCGCTGCGCCAGCTGAAGTCCGGCGAAGCGTACATCGCATTCTACGAGTCGTTCTGTCTCGATCCCGTCGGCGAGCTGCGCAAGCTGTTCGCCTTTCTCGGACGCGACGTCGATGACGCCGCGGCCAAGCGCGTGTGGAAACCGTCGCCGATGGCGCGCTACGACACGATGCCCGATCCGGCCACACTCGTCAGCGGTTGGACGAAGAAGGTGACGGACGCGGACGTCGCGCGCGCGGTCGAATTGCTGAAGCTTTTCGGCTTGGACGACGTCTACGGCGCCGATCCGATGCCGAAACCGGCGGGTCTCGCAGCGCACGCTGCCGCAGCCGACGCAAGGTGAGACCGCGGCGGTCGAGCTAAAGCTCGACCGCTACAAGGCCTAGGGCGCTGACTGAGCGCGCGCTACCGCGTTGAACATGCCTTCGCCCGTCAGATTGCGCAGCGCGACGTATACCTTGCCGCGCAGCGTCAACCCGCGCTCGCAGATATAGCGCCGGACGATCTCGCCGCCGAACTCTTCCTTGAACGCGTTCACTTTGAGCAATTCGGCGTCGGTCTTGCCGTGATACCAGCCGCCGAGATCGAAGACGGGGATGCCCGCCTCCTTGAACGCGAGGATATCCCGCCACGTCTGGAAGCGGTGCGCCCGTCCGACCATCTGGCGCTCGGCCTTGTCATCGCGGAAGAACGCGATCGAGTGGAGCTGGCGTGCACGTTGCGGCGTGCGGTAGTTCGCGTGCCACGCGAGCTCGCGCCCTTCGGTCGTCCGAACGAGCGAGAGATCGAGGACGCCGGACTTCGCATACGTCATCGTCAGCTCGCGATCGAGCGGTGCAAGACCCTTGTGAGACGCGAGGTCGTCGAACGCGGCGAAGAATCGGGCGACTTGAGCGTCGTCGCACGGGAAGAAGCGTTCGTAGACGACCTCGCCGCTCTCGGCGCAGCGCCGGATCTGACGGCGCGCCTCCGGCCGGAGCTTCGAGAACAACGCGTCCTCGCTCGCGGTCAGATCGAATTCGATCGTGTAGAACTCGACGCAGCGATAGCCGGCGAGCGGTTCGAGGACGTGGAAGACTTCGTGGACGTCGACCCCGCGACGATCGTCGCGGGCATCGAACCACTCCTCGCCTCGGACGACGAAGCGCCTGCGGTACGTGAGCAACCCTTGGGCTCTTAGCTTTGCGGAGCGCCGGGCCGTGCCGGCGAAGGCGACGGCGATGGAGCGCCGCCGATCGGGGCGAACGTCGGCACGACGATCGGCGCCGGTGTGACCTGAAATGGCATCGGCGTCACGGGAGCGTAGGCCGGCGCAGGCATCGGCGTCACCGTCTGCGCGGTCGGAGCGGTCACCGGTATTTGTTTGTACGAGATCGGCACGCGCACGGGGTGCGTCGAAAACCGCGCCGTCGAGACATTGACGGTCGACGGCTTCGGAGCCGGCGCCTGCGCGAAGCCGGCGAGTTTCGCGGTGCCCGGTCCGGGCGTGATCGACGGGAGCGCACGGGGTTGGTCGAGGTTGGGGAACATGACCGTCGGCGAGGGATAAAAGCTGTTGAGGTGCAGCCGCTGGGTGACGAGCCAGTACACACCGATGATGACGAAGAGGAACAGGAAGCCGGATATCATGAGCTGGCGCATTACCCACATTGTACGGTCGAAACGCGCGCTTCACCTAGGCGTGTTCGACCCATAGCAGGGGCCGTTCGACCCTCTGGCCGCGGGAGGCTTGGCCCGCTCGGCGGGCCAATCGACATCGCAACGCAATCATGATCCACCGTCTACCGAAGGCGTTCCGAATAGCAGTCAACCGGGGCCGCGTACCGCGGCGCGCGTTCGACACGCTCGTCGCCGACCTCAACCCGACGATTCGCGTCGACCCCGGGATCGAAACGGCGATCGATGCCGGCATCGCTTGGCTCGCACGTGCGCAAGACGAGTCGACGTCGCACGATGGCGGCGTCTCGAAACATTTCAGCCTCATCTCCGGCTGGGGAAGCTCGTACCCCGAGACGACGGGCTACATCGTGCCGACCGCGATCGCGTACGCGCACTTGCGCGACGATCCGTCGCACGTCGAGCGCGCGCGGCGCATGCTCGAATGGCTCGTATCGATCCAGCAGCCGGACGGCTCGTTCCTCGCCGGCGCGATCGGATCGCGCCACGCGGTGCCGACGACGTTCAATACCGGCCAAATCCTCATCGGGCTCGCCACAGGCGTCGTCTCGTACGGCGAGCGCTACTTGCCCGCGATGCGGCGCGCGGCGGATTGGCTCGTCGAAGTGCAAGACGCCGACGGCGCGTGGCGGGCGCATCAATCGCCGCTCGTACGGCCCGGTCCAAAGGCATACGATACGCACGTCGCGTGGGGACTGTTCGAAGCGGCGCGCATCGATCCCGATCGCGGGTACGGTGAAGCCGGCTTGCGCAACGCGCGCTGGGCGCTGAGCCTTCAGACCGACAACGGATGGTTCGAGCAGTGCTCGATCAAGAACCCAGAAACGCCGGCGACGCACACGATCGGCTACGCGCTGCGCGGCGTCCTCGAGGCCTACGCCTACAGCAAAGACGCGTCGCTGCTCGCGGCGGCGCGCAAAGCCGCCGACGGCTTGTGGCTCGCGACGAAGCTCGGCGGCTTTCTTCCCGGCCGCATCGATCGTCATTGGCGTGGGGTCGCCGATTGGTCGTGCCTCACGGGCCAAGCGCAAAACGCGACGAACTGGATGCTGCTATGGAAGCACACGCGCGACACGCGCTACCTGCATGCCGCGTTCGCGTCGAATCGCTTCGTCCGCTGGACGCTCGACCTCGACGGCGACCGAGACGTCCGCGGTGCGGTAAAAGGCTCGTATCCCGTCGACGGCGAGTACGATCCGTGGGTCTACCCGAATTGGGCGACCAAATTTCTTGTCGATTCGTGCATGCTCGAAGCGGAGATCCGCCGCACGCCGTCGCTCGCGACAGGCGGCTGACGCGCTATGCCGGGAATAGTCGTAGCTGCCGGACGGCGAGCCGCCGATGCGCTCGCCACGATGACGAGAGACGGGTACACGCCGCAGTCGTTCGTGCCGGGCGGCGCGCCAGGCGGTCTCATCGCCGGCGCGGCGGCGTACGCGACATACCCGCTAACGGTCGTAAGAGCCGTCGGCTGCGCCGCTGTCCTCGAAGGCGCGGCGTACGGCGAACAGCCAGCGGATGTCGAGGCGATGCTCGCCGGACTCGCTCGCTCGTTCGCAGACGATTCCGGTGCGGCGCGCGCGCAGGCCGAGACCTGGGCGGCTAAGACCGACGGCGATTTCGTCCTGCTCGCCATCAAGGACGACGGGTCGTCCGCGCTCATCGTCAACGACCGGCTCGGCAGACTACCTTTATATATGGCCGCGCGCGACGGCAACGCCGCGATCGCGCGCGAGATCAAAGGCGTGCGCGCCGCTTGCGGCGTGGGAGACGTCGATCGTCACGCACTCGCGCAGCTGCTGCTCTTCACGTTCCCGCTCGGTTTTCGGACGCTTCACACCCATATCTCGCGCGTGCCCGAGGCGTCGTCGGCGATCATCGACCGCGACGGCGCCATCGACGTCCGGCAATACTACCGTTGGGATTTCGAGGCGCTCATCGGCGGCGGCGTAGCTCCCGATGCGCCGGAACTCGCGGAACGATTCGCCGACCGTACCGCGGCGATCGTCGACTGGGGCCGCGGGCGCAACTTCGTCCTCGGGTTGAGCGGCGGGCTCGACAGCAGGGCTGTCGCTGCCGCGTTGACGCGCGCGAGGACGCCGTACGCGTCGGTCACGTTCACTTCACGACGGAAGAAGGCCGCCGAAGAGACCGATACGTCGAAACAGATCGCGAGCACGCTCGGGATCCCATGGGAAGCGATCGTCCTCGCGCCGCCGACTTGGGAAGACGAACGCGCCATGGCGGCGATGCGCGACGGCACGAGCAACGTCGCGCTTTCGTTCCTTGCGGAGTATTTCAGGCATCTCGAGCAGCGCTTCGGCCCCAGCGCGCTCCACTTCACCGGCGACGGCGGCGACCGCGCGTTGCCCGACCTGCTCGCCGAAGTCCCGATCGCCGACCGCGAGCGTTTCCTCGAGTACCGCCTGGGCAACGCGCTCTGGAGCGTCGCGGATGCGGCGTCGCTTGTCTGCTTGTCGCGCGATGAGGTCGTCGATGCGATCCGATCGCACTTCGCGTCGTATCCAGAGCGCGATGCCTCGTATCACAACGCGCGCTTCATGATCTCCGATTGGGCGATGAACCGCCTGTTCTGCGGCGAAGACCGCAACCGGTCGTTCTTGTGGAATGCGACGCCGTTCTACGCGCAGTCGTTCTTCGAAGCAGCGATGCGCGCGCCGTTGCGGCGCAAACGTCACTACGCGCTTTACGCCGACGTCCTGCGCGCCCTCGACCCTCGCGTCGTCGGGATCGCGAAATCGAACTGGGGTCACGCCGTCGATTCGCCGCTCGTGAAGCTGACCGCGTGGCGCGACTCCATCGGCTCGCGCTTCGCGCTTGCCGCGAAGCGGGGGATGGGATCGCGAAGTGATGGCGCTCACGGGGACTACGGCACCGCCGCGCGCAATCCGGATTTCGCCGAACTCGCTCAGCGATTCGACGGTCCAGGTTTCGATCGTGAGCGGCTTGCGAGAATAGCCCGGCGGGGTCTAGACAAGTTGCAATATAACATCTTGGCTACGGCGCTGCTCTACATGAACGGCGCTTGGAGTCAGCCGCAGGACCTTTCGGCGGTGCGTCCCGTCTGACGACGCGATAAACCGCTAATCGGGCCAAAATCGCAGTCACGCGAGGGTGGGTTGGCCGGTCGAATTATGGGGACAGAACCCAAGTGGGGGTTGGGCCTTTAGGCCCTTGATGCGTCTGCGCACCGACGCCTACCATTGTGGCGTAGCTGCGACGACGATATGACGTAGATTCGTAGGAAATGAGCTCTTTGTCCGCCACTGAGCACGCACTGCCACTGACGCTGAGCCGCGCGAAACCGCAGCCGGCGCCGATCCTCTATTCTCGGGGTTGGGCGGTCGCGCTCGTCGCCCTCGACATCGTCATGCTGTTCGCCGCTTCTGCGGCAGGTCTCGCGGTCGCCTATCGGACGTGGAGCCCGGCGGTCCTTTGGCCGCACTTCGCGCAGGCGTCCATAATCTTCGTGTGCATCTGGCTCGTCTTGTTCGAGCGCTTCGGCATGTACAAGCGCTCGTTCGCGCTGTCGGTCAAAGACGAGTTCTACTACACGGTCGCGGCGCTCATCTTAGGCGTCCTCCCGCAGCTCGCGCTCTACACGCTCGTGCCGGAGATCCCGATCTCGCGCCTCGGACTGCTCGCCTCCGCCGGATTCGCGATCGTCGCCGTCGGCGGCGCCCGCGCGCTCGCTCACGGGTTGCGCAACGCCGTGCGCGCTCACCGTCCGCGCCGGATCGCGATCGTCGGCGCCGGATCGCGCATCGGGCTCGTCGCCGAGTCGCTCAATATCATCGACGGCACCGAAGTGCTGCGCCTCGACGTCGCCGACATAGACGCGACGGTCAAATCGATCAACCTCGGCGAAGACGCGCCGCTCGACGACATCGATTGGTTCAGAGCCGCCAAGGCTTGGGGCTGCGACACGCTGCTGCTCACCGAAGTGCTGCCGCCGCACGTCATGCCGCACATCCTCGAGGTCGCCGCGCAACGCCACATCAAGGTCGCGTTCGCGCCGCCTCGCGTCCAATGCCATGCGTACTCGCTGACGCTGACGACCGACGGCCATCAAGCGCTCATCGTGCCGTCGCAGCTGCGCGCGTGCACGCCCTCTGCGCGCTTGCTGAAGCGGCTCCTCGATCTCAGCCTCGCGGTGCCGGCCGCGATCGTCTTCCTTCCGATCATGGCGCTTGCGGCGCTCGCGATCTATCTCGAATCCGGTTCGCCGATCCTCTTCCGCCAGCAGCGCGTCGGACGCGGCGGCAAGGCGTTCGACATCCTGAAATTCCGGTCGATGAAGCCGGATGCCGAGTCGTCGACCGGCCCGGTGTGGGCGAGCGAACGCGACGATCGGACGACGAGAGTCGGCGCGTTCTTGCGCCGCACGAGCATCGACGAGCTGCCGCAGCTCTTCAACGTGATGTTCGGCCAGATGTCCGTCGTCGGTCCGCGGCCGGAGCGACCCGTCTTCGTCAATGAATTCCGCCGGTTGCTGCCGCGGTACGACGAGCGCCACCTCGTGCGGCCCGGCATCACCGGATGGTCGCAGGTGAACATGCGGCGCGTCCTCCAACCGACCGAGGCGGGCGAGAAGTTGAGCTACGATCTCTTCTACGTCGAGCACTGGTCGCTGTTCATGGACATGTCCGTCATCTTCAAAACGGCCGTCGAGTTCTTGTTCCACCGCGCGGCGTGAGCGCACCCGGGCGCCCGACGAGCGCGTTTTCAGTCGACGTGGAGGACTACTTCCACGTCGAAGCGTTTTCAAAGGACGTACCGCGCGAAGCTTGGACGACGTACCCGTCGCGCGTCGTGCGCAACACGACGACGCTTCTCGATCTGCTCGACCGCTATAAAGTCCGCGGCACGTTCTTCGTCCTCGGCTGGGTGGCGCAGCGCGAACCCGGCCTCGTGCGCGAGATCCGAGATCGCGGTCACGAGCTCGGCTGCCACAGCATGCTGCACCGGCTCATCTATCGGCTGACCCCGCAGGAGTTCGAAGAAGACACGAAAGCGGCGAAGGACGTGATCGAACAGGCGGCAGGCCGGGAGATCGCCGGTTATCGTGCGCCGACGTTCTCGATCACGCCGAAGTCGCTTTGGGCGCTCGACGTGCTCGCGCGCTGCGGCTTCCGATTCGACTCGAGCATCTACCCGATCACGCACGACAACTACGGAATGCCTGGCTCGCCGCGCGCGCCGTACGCCATCGCGGCGGACGCGGGCGCCGCCGGCAGCGCACGCGTCGCCGAATTCCCGATATCCGCGTTTCGCTTGCTCGGCCGCGACCTGCCGGTCGCCGGCGGCGGCTATCTGCGAATGCTGCCGTGGTGGTACAACCGAGCCGGCATCGACCGGATTCTCGACGAGCCGCGCCCCGCGATGGTGTACGTCCATCCGTGGGAGATCGATCCCGAGCAGCCGCGTATCAAGTCGCGGCTTCGCTCGCGACTTAGGCACTACACGAACCTCGGCGGCATGCAGGCTCGGCTCGAACGTTTGTTGGAACGATATGCGTTCGCGCCGGTCGGCGAGGTCCTCGCTAAGACGCCGCTAGCCGACTACAGGATCGATCGCGAGCGCGGTGCGCTCGTCGCCACCGCCTGAACGACACAGGACCCGCTTTGATGATCGAAGGTGCCTCCGGCTCGCCGAGCCGAGCGCGCGGGCGCGCCGACCTGCCGCAGCGCGCGCTCGACGAACTCGCTCGCGACAAGCGCGGGCTGCCCGCGACCGATCCGGGCTTGGACGCCGCGATCGATGCGTGCGCCGCTTGGCTGTGGCGTGCGCAGGAGAAGTCGTCGACGAACGACGGCGGCGTCGCCAAGAACTTCAGCCTCAAGCATGGCTGGGCATCGTCGTACCCGGAGACGACCGGCTACATCATCCCGTCGCTCATCGCGTACGGCGATCTCAGCGGCGACCCGTCATACGCGCAGCACGCGAAGCGGATGCTCGATTGGCTCGTCTCGATCCAGTTCGAGAGCGGTGCGTTCCAAGCCGGACAAGTCGGAGCAAAACAGCTCAAACCGGTGACGTTCAACACCGGGCAGATCCTCATCGGGTTGGCGAGCGGCGTCGCACGCTTCGGCGATGCATATCGCGTGCCGATGCGTAAAGCCGCTGACTGGCTCGTCGCGACGCAAGCTCCCGATGGCTCGTGGCCGCACAACCAGTCGCCGATGGTGGCGCAAGCCGGCGCTAAGGCGTACGATACGCACGTCGCGTGGGGATTGTTCGAGGCGGCGCGCGTCGAGCCGGAGCTGGGCTACGGCGAGGCGGGTTTGAGAAACGCTCGGTGGGCGCTCGGCGTACAGACGCCGAGCGGCTGGTTCGACAAGTGTTCGATCAAAAATCCGGCGACGCCGGCGACGCACACGCTCGGCTACGCATTGCGCGGACTGCTCGAGGCGCACGCGTACGAACCTGACGCCGCTATCCTCGCCGCGTCGCGCCTGTGTGCGGATGGTCTACTCGGCCAGCTGAGCCCCGACGGATTCTTGCCCGGGCGGCTCGACCGCAATTGGCGGCCTGCCGCGCGCTGGTCGTGCTTGACCGGCACGGTGCAGAACGCTACCAACTGGATGCTGTTGTGGCGCTTTACCGGCGAGTCGGTCTACCTCGAAGCGGCGTTTTCTGCGAACCGTTACGTCCGTCGGACGATGCTCATCGACGGCGATCCAGATATCGTCGGCGCGGTCAAAGGTTCATTCCCGATCGACGGCGCGTACGACCCTTGGGAATACCCGAACTGGGCCGCAAAGTTCGCGCTCGACTCGTTCATGCTCGAGCGCGAGGTCCGCAGGGCATCGGTCACGCCTTTCACCCCCAACCCGCGACCTCGGAGCTAAAGCCGGGGGGACCAAAGCCCTTTCACCCGCGCGTCACACGCGGGTTATGATTGGCGCGGAACCGCAAACCGCACTCTCTCCGCATTTCCGGTAACGCCATCATATGATGAACTTCGCGATCACGCTCGTCCTCGCGACCGCTCTGACGGGTATCAGCTTCTCGAACGGGGCGGCGGCCCCGCACTTGTTTTACGCCCGGCCCAGTATCGCGGCGAAGACGCCATCGCACCGCATCTCGATCGGCGTCCTCGACCAGACGTCGACTGCGGTCTACGTCCGTAACGCCGCGCCGGGATCGCGCATCGACGTCTACGCCAACGGCACGTGGATCGGATCGGCGATCGCTCGCGGTCCGGTCACTCGCGTGCCGATCCGCCACACGCTTGCGCCGCGCGCGCGGGTGTGGGCGCAGATACGGACCCGCGCCTCGTCGATGACCGTCATCTCGAACGACGGGGTTCAGATCGACGAGCCGACATTCCACTACGATTCGCTGCGCACGGGCTGGGATCCGTACGAATCGACGCTGACGACCGGCAACGTCAACCCGTCGACGTTCGGACAGCTCTGGTCGTTGCACGTCGACGGCAACGTCTACGCGCAACCGCTCTATCTCGCGAACCTCACGATGCCGGACACGACGATCCACAACGTGCTCTACGTCGCGACCTGCAACGACACGCTCTACGCGCTCGACGCCGACACAGGTGCGACGCTCTGGGTCGACACGTTCGCGAACCCGGCGCACGGCATCTTCGCGGTGCCGGCGACGAACGTGAGCAATCACAACGTGTGGCCGACGATCGGCATCGTCGGTACGCCCGTCATCGACCGCGCTGCGAACGCGCTCTTCCTCGTCACCGATCTCAAGGTCGTCAGCGGGTCGACAGTGACGTTAGAGCACCAGCTCCACTCGATCGCGCTCGACACGGGCGTTGAAAACGCGAACAGCCCGGTGGTCATCTCGGGCGAAACCCCGATGTCGGGCGGCGGAGAGGCGACCTTCTCCTCGCGAGCGCAGCTGCAGCGACCCGGTCTGCTGCTCGACAACGGAATGGTGTACATCGCCTTCGGCTCGCATGGCGACAGTCAGCCCTCGATCTCCCGCGGCTGGGTCTTCGCGTACGACGAGGTCTCGCTCGCGCAGACCGCGCTTTACACGACCGAACCGGATCCCGCGTCCGAATATCTCGCGACGATCTGGATGGCCGGCTTCGGCATCGCGGCCGACCCGAACGGAAATCTCTACGCCTCGACCGGCAATGGTGCGTTCGACGGCAACGTAGGCGGAGCGGATCTCGGCGACTCGGTGATCGAGTTGCGGCCCGACCTCACGCTTGCGAGCTGGTTCACGCCCGGTGCGATTCGTACCGAGCCTAAGAAGGATCTCGGCAGCGGCGGTGTCATGGTCATCCCGGATCAGCCTGGGACGACGATCCCGCGGCTTGCGGTCATGGCGGGAAAGACGAAGAACATCTATCTCATGAACCGTGACTCGCTCGGCGGGTACACGTCGTCGCTGCCCGACCACGTCACCCAAGTCGTGCGCGCCGGCGCGGGTACGGCGGACAAAGGCGTGCACGGTGGTCCGGCATACTTCGCGGGCCCGAACGGTCAATACGTCATCTTCGCCGGCAACCAGGACTTCTTGAAAGAATTCGCGCTCGTCACGACCCCGAACCCGCATCTCGTGCTCGCAGCCGAGTCGACGAACATCTTCCCGGGCGAGGGAGGCTCGATGCCCGTCGTGTCCTCGAACGGCACGCTGGCCGGCACGGCGATCATTTGGGCGACGACGCGGCCCGATGACATCACGCAGACACCTATAACACTCCGCGCATATGACGCTTCGAATCCGGCGGACATGCTCTTCGAAGCGCCGATCGGCTTCTGGCAGAACGCGAAGGGGAACCCCTACCTGACGCCGGCGGTCGCCAACGGCAAGGTCTTCGTCGGCGGGGCCTCGAGCGTCATCGCCTTCGGGCTCACTGGGCTGAAATGACCAATTTTCGGGTCGTGCCGGGGGACCCGGAGCGCACCGACGAACTCCGCTGCTGCGAAAGGATAGCGCCATGAAACTTCGTTGGGAACGACCGGATTTCGAGCACGTCACGCTCGGCGCGGAAGTCACCGCGTACATGGGGAGCACGAGACTCCCAGAGTGACCTGATGCATCTGCACGTGCTGGGCTCCGCCGCGGGTGGCGGGGTCCCGCAGTGGAACTGCGGATGCAAGAATTGCACGGCAGCCCGAGCGCATCGGCTGCCGCAGCGCACTCAGGCTTCGCTGGCCGCATCGGCGGACGGCAAAGCGTGGGTGCTTTTCAATGTCACGACGGATATCCGCGCGCAGCTCGCGGCAGATCCGTCAATCGCGCCGCGATCCGGGCGCGACACGCCGCTGTGCACGATCTTCCTCACCGACGCGAACGTCGACCACTGCGCGGGGGTGCTCGATTTCCGTCAGGCCGGTGAGCTTACGATATACTCGACCCGGGCGGTCCGCGACACGCTTTTGCGCAACGAGATCTTCGCACCGTTCGCGCGCGCCCCGCGGGTGTGGCACGTCATCGACGACGACCCGGTCGATATCTGCGAGCTTCGCATCTCCGTCATCCCCGTCGACGGCCTGCTCCCGTCGTACGCGGGTGGCGCTCGGATGCCCGGAGCCGCCTGCGCCTTTGTGATCGAGGACCGGCGCGGTGCGCGGGTGCTCTACGCGCCGATCTTCGCATCGGTCAATGACAAGCTCGCGACCGCCGCGGCCTCATGTGATGCCGCGTTCTTCGATGGGTCGTTCTGGAGCGACCGCGAGATGATCGCGCTCGGGCTCGGCACGCGAACCGCGACGATGATGGGGCACCAACCCGTTTCCGGGTCGGGCGGCTCGCTCGCGGCGCTGCGCGCGTGTCCTTGTCCGCGTCGCTTCTACACGCATGTGAACAATACGAATCCGATGCTCGATCCCGCGAGCAGCGAGGCCAAGCAGCTCGAAGACGCGGGTTTCGAGATCGCCATGGACGGCGCGGTGATCGAGCTGCCGGGGAAGGTCCGCGCGCGTGCTTGAGCGAGACGCGTTCGTCGCCCGGCTCACGGCGGTCGGCGCGGAGCGCTACCACGATAAGCACCCATTTCAGGTTATGATGAACGCCGGCTCGCTGTCGCCGGACCAGCTGCGGATGTGGGCTGCGAACAGATACTACTACCAGAAGAGCATCCCGAGCAAAGATGCGGCGATCCTTTCGACGCTCCCGACGCGCGAGATGCGGCGGAGGTGGATCAAGCGCATCACCGATCACGACGGCACGCTCGAGAACGGCGGCGGCGGCTTCGAGATGTGGATAGCGTTGACGCGAGCGGTCGGTCTCGACGAGGCTGACGTTCGGTCGGAGCGGTTCGTCCAGCCCGGGACGCGATTCGCCGTCGACGGCTACGTGACGTTTGCGCGCACGCAGCCATGGCTGCCGGCGGTCGCTTCGTCGCTCACCGAACTTTTCGCGCCTGCGCTCATGACGCAGCGTCTCGCCGCGCTGCTCGCGAAGTATCCGTGGATAGACCCGGCGGGTCTGGAATATTTCCGCGCGCGGATCGACATCGCGCCGCGCGATGCGGAGTACGCGCTCGATTGGGTGTGCGATCACGCGCGAACAGACGAAGCGCAGACCGCGTGCATCGACGCGCTCCGCTTCAAGTGCGACGTGCTCTGGGCGGTGCTCGACGCCACGCAAGCCGCATGCGGCAACGCATCGAGATGAGCGCGGGATCCGCAGGGCCCGTCCGCCTCGCGCGCGGCGTCCGCTTCCGCCGTTTGCCGGACGGCGCCGGCGTACTGCTCGTGCCCGAAGGAGTCGTCAATCTGAGCCAAAGCGCCGCCGCGATCGCAGAGCTCATCGACGGCGAGCGATCCTCATCCGACATCGCCGCCGCGCTGACGCAGACGTTCGACGCTCCGCAGGACGCCATAGAATCGGACGTAAACGATTTGCTCTTGCGCTTCGCCGGCAACACGTGGCTCGACGACGGACCGCAAAGCTGAGATGGACGCGCCGAAGCCGCTATCGATCCTCGCCGAGCTGACGTACCGCTGCAATCTGCAGTGCCCGTATTGCTACAACCCGCTCGATCTCCAGGCGTACCGCACGGAGCTGCCGGTCGACGTCTGGACCCGGGTCATCGACGAAGCGGCCGGTCTCGGCGTGCTTCAGGCGCATTTCTCGGGCGGCGAACCGACGCTGCGTGCGGACGATCTCGTCGTACTCGTCAAGGCAGCACGTGCGCGCGATCTGTATACGAATCTCATCACGCAAGGGACGTTCCTATCGGACGGCCTCATCGCGCGCCTCGAAGCGGCAGGGCTCGACCACGTCCAGCTGAGCCTCCAGGCGTCGCACGCGGATCTCGCGGATTCGATCGCCGGCGCGACGGTTCACGAGAAGAAGATGGACGCGCTCCGCCGCGTCGCGAAGAGCGGCATGGCGGTGACGCTCAATTGCGTCCTCCATCGCGCGAACATCGACGATGTCGACTCGATCGTCGCGATCGCCGAAGCTACGGGAGTCCGTCGCGTCGAACTCGCCAACGTCCAGTTCTACGGCTGGGCGCTGCTCAACCGTGGAGCGCTCATGCCGACGCGCGAGCAAGTCGAACGTGCGAGCGCATCGGTGGCTGCGGCTCGACGACGGCTCGCGGGGAGGGTCGAAATCGATCACGTGCTCGCCGACTACTACGAGCGCTTTCCCAAGCCGTGCATGGACGGTTGGGGTCGCAAATTCATGACGGTCGCGCCCGACGGCCGCGTGTTCCCATGTCCGGCGGCGCCGGCCGTCAAGGGCATGCGGTTCGAAAACGTCCTCGAGCGCTCGCTCGCCGATATCTGGGGTTTTTCAGAATCGTTCAACGCCTACCGCGGCACTGCGTGGATGCCGGAGCCGTGCAAGTCGTGCGACCGGCGCGAAATCGACTGGGGCGGATGCAGATGCCAGGCGTTCTTGCTCGCAGGCGACGCGGCGTTGACCGACCCCGCTTGCTCGCTCTCCCCAAACCACGGGCTTGTCGAAACCGCGATCGCAGCCGATGAGCGGCAGCCGGGATGGGAGCCGCGGAGGATGAAGACCGCGCCATGAGGCCGGATTCCGTCAGGGCTTCCGCGGCATGTGCGATCATCGCATCCGCATGCGTCGCTGCTGCGTGCGGCGCGGGCGGCGGCGGCACCGCGGCCCCGTCGCTGCCGTTAGGCCGGCCGTCGCCGCAGCCGTCGATCTCCGCCGGTCCGCAGCCGTCGCCGTCCGTCAACCCGGCGTTGAAGATCCAGCACGTCGTCATCATCGTCCAAGAAAACCGCTCGTTCGACAACATGTTCCACGATTTTCCCGGCGCCGATACCGCGCAGAGCGGGAAGATGAGCGACGGGCAGACGGTGCAGCTCACCCCGATCCATCTCGATCAAGGCTACGACCTGCGCCACCGGCACTACACGTGGTGGATGTCGTGGGACCAAGGCAAGATGGACGGATTCGACATCGACCGCTCGCCGGGCAATTCGCCGACGTTCCCATATCAGTACGTCGTGCAGTCCGACATCCAGCCGTACTGGGATCTCGCCTCGCGATTCACCGTCGCCGACGACATGTTCCAATCGAATACGGGCGGCAGTTATCCCGCGCACCTCTACCTCTTCTCGGCCCAATCCGACGACGTCAGCGGCAATCCGACAGCCTTACCGTGGGGTTGCGATGCCCCGTCGGGAACGAAGGTGTCGCTCGTCGGTCCGAACGGTACGGAGAAGCCGGGTCCGTTTCCGTGTTTCTCGTGGCCGACGCTCGCGGACCTGATGGATTCGCAAGGGATGTCGTGGCGATATTACTCGCCGCAGATCCTGACGAGCGGAGGCATTTGGAACACGCCCGACTCGTTTTCGAGCATACGATACGGCCAGGATTGGCCCCGCAACGTCGTGTCGCCGGAGACGCAGGTATTGAACGACATCCCGGCAGGGCAACTCGCGCAGGTGACGTGGATCGTGCCCTCGGGCGCGAACTCGGATCATCCGGGCTCTCAGAGCAAGACCGGTCCGAGCTGGGTGGCGTCGATCGTCAACGCGATCGGCGCAAGTCCGTTCTGGAACAGCACGGCGATCTTCGTGACATGGGATGACTGGGGCGGTTGGTATGACCACGTCAACCCGCCGCAGCTCGACGAGATGGGCCTTAGTTTTCGCGTGCCGCTTCTCGTCATCTCGCCCTACGCCCGGCACGGCTACGTGTCGCACGACCAGCACGAGTTCGGCAGCATCATCCATTTCACGGAAGAGAATTTCGGGATGCCAAGCCTCGGCAAGAGCGACGCGCGCGCGGACGACCTCAGCGATTGCTTTGATTTCACACAGACGCCCGCGCCCTTCGCGCGCATCCGCGCGCCCGTGAACGCGCAATGGCTCGTCGCGCACACGCAAAATAGCGCCCCCGACACCGACTTCTAGCCGCTCGGCCCGACGAACGCGCGCGTCGCATATCTCAAAAAAAGGGAGCGGTCGAGATTTATCTCGACCGCCGCGGCCAATCTTCCGCGATGATGTAGTAGGCCGAGCGAAGCTCGGCTGGGAACGGTCGACGTTTATCGTCGACCGCCGCAGCCAATCTTCCGCGATGATGTAGTAGGCCGAGCGAAGCTCGGCTTGGGAGCGGTCGACGTTTATCGTCGACCGCCGCGGCCTCACACACGCGCCGCGAGGCTTGTCGCTTGCGCTGGGACGCGTCGAATTCGAAATAGACCCACGCCCGAGCGGTGGGAGCGGTCGACGTTTATCGTCGACCGCCGCGATCGCGCATGGACGTGCCCGGAGGTTCGGGAGCTTTTGCCGCCTCACAAGCCCCGCTTACGGCGACAAGCCCTCGCGGCGCGCTACATCTTACAGGGCTTGACCGCGGCGGTCGAGATAAATCTCGACCGCTACCAACTCGGTACCGCTAACTCGACCGCTTGTATGTTAGCGGAGCCGGAGTATTTCCGGCGTATGCCTCCCTCACGCTGAGGGCAGCACGGTAGGGGAGTTTCGTCGACCGCTTTGGCGTCGAGCCTGCGAGGGAGATCGAGCCCCCTTCCGATGGCACGTGCGTAGATCGGACGGTATCTGCGGCCGCTCGGAAGAGCAGAGCCTGCATGCACAAGGCTGATCCGCATGCGT